>CAXGXT010000001.1:0-21855 GCA_964013765.1 uncultured bacterium
GTTTAGGATCAAAAACAGGCTATCAATTTTTATTCTTAGAAGCTGCTCCTAGTTTATGGGGGTATGCAGGTCGGGAGAATATATATCGGGTAGCTGAGATAAACATAAGATGCCACTTCGCGGTGGACATAAATTTAATAGCATAATCATATGGGAAAAATTATAGGTAGGTTAGTTGATGTAGGGGTCGCTGTTGAGGGTACACGTGGAACCAGTACCACTCCAACTCACATGATCCCAAAATCGAATTTAACCTTTGATGATAAAGTCTTAAAGGCACGATCAGCCGTTGGTTACGGCAATTTAGGTATGGAGGGAAACCAAGCCCTAGTAGCTCGCCGTCATGCCGAGGGTGTTTTAGATTTTGATTTAACAGATCAAAGTTTTGGTATTTTCTTAAAAAGTTTGCTTGGTACTTTGAATACTACCGGACCAACTGATAGTGCATACACACATACTTTTTCATTGCAAAATGATAACTCACATCCGAGCTTATCAATTTATGTAGAGGAAACTTCAATCGGTCAACACAATTTCCGTTTGTGTATGATTGAAAGCATGACCATTACTATCGTGCCAGAGGAAGTTGTAAAAGTCTCGGCCAACTTTATGAGTAAGCCAAGTGAGACTGCCGGGAATCAAAATGTTGCTTACATTGCGGAAAATAAATTCTTAGGCCGTCATCTTTCTTTCAAGATAGAGACTCTGACAAGTGGCTTGGCGGCAGGTGCAAATATTCCTGTACGTAGTTTGACGATTAACATTGAGAAGAATTTACGCTTGATTCATAACTCCGGTACGGTTGAGCCAGATGATATTCTCAACCAAGGTTTCCGTATTACTGGTGAGGTTGAATTAGATTACGAGGGACGTACTTATGCTAATTTGATGAGTGATGGTTCATACCGTGCAGTACGTATTCAGTTAATTAACACCGAAGCGACCGTAGGTGCTGGGTCTACTACTCCTAAACTTACTATTGATCTATCACGTGTAGACTTTGAACAATGGGAAGCAGCTCGACCTAATGATGAAGTTACGAGTCAAACATTCCAATTCCAAGCCTTATTCGACATCACTAATGGAAATATCATCAATGATTTTTCTCTTGTCAATGAAGATGATGGTACTAGCTACGCTTAATAAGTAATAAAAACGTTATGTCGAAAGTAATTCTACAAGATCGAGCAATCAAAAAAATTACTTTGCCTGAATGTGGCGCGGAAGTTGAAGTATACGCTTCGATTTTAGCAGTAGACCTTCAGGGTGTAAGCATGAAAAATTTAGAGGGAAATGATGATAATATTTCTGATGCAATCAAACTATTATCACGTTTGATTAAATCGTGGAATATTTTTGCAGGCGAAAATGATGATGCTCCAAGAGAAGTAAACGAAGAAAATATTGGATTACTTCCTATTCAAGATTTAACCTTTCTGCTCACCGAATTACAATCTTTCGTTGCTTCGGAAAAAAAAAGTTAGCACATTTTGCTCCATTGGCTCTTGAGATGGGTTGGACAGAGCATGAATTATTGGAGCAAAACTCAATAATTTATTTGGACGAACTAACAAGAGCGTTCAATGATAAGCAACGATGGCTACAGAAAATGTCAAAATAATAATATCCGCTAAAGATCAAACGAAACGTGCGTTTGGTACTGCTTCTACTGGTCTTAGTGGTTTAAAAGGGTCCGCTAAATCGCTCGTTGGGGCATTTATCGGGCCTCTTGGTTTAGTTGCAGCAGTAGCAGCTTTAACCGCAGGGATTGGTAAGGGGATTAAGGCTACGGCTGATTTTGAGTCGCAGCTTTCAAATATCTCCACGTTGATTACCGGGGACAGTACAGTAGCCATAAATGATTTACGTACTGGGATCCGGGAATTATTAAAAGAAACTCCAAAGAGTGCTGACGAATTAGGTGCGGCCGCTTATGATATTGTTTCGGCCGGCATTTCAGATACCGGGGAAGCTTTAAAAGTCTTACGTTCCTCATCACGTTTAGCCGTGGCAGGTTTGGGTACAACTCAAGAAGCTACTGACTTATTGACCTCGGCACTTAACGCTTTTGGTAAAGATGCTTCTGAATCTGAAGCGGTAGCTGAAATTCTTTTTAATACGGTTAAGGCCGGTAAGACCACGGTTTCTCAATTGGCTCAGTCTTTTGGTAACGTCGCTCCCCTTGCAAAAACTGCTGGTATTTCCTTGGAAGATTTGCAGGCAGCTACGGCAGCATTGACCACTTCAGGTTTAAAGACTTCTGTTGCTCAAAGCTCAATACGTACAGCCATAAATTCGTTGTTAAAACCGACGGCTGATATGACTAGAGCTTTTAAAATTCTTGGCGTGACTTCTGGTATCGAGCTGATCGAATCATCTGAAAATATGGTTGATGCCTTTGGTAAGGTACAGGATGCTTTAGGTAATAATATTGAGGCAACTGGTAAAGCTTTTGGATCAGTTGAGGCGCTTAATGCGGTGCTTTCCTTGGGTGGTGCTCAAAATGAGTCATATCAAGCTACTATTGAATCTATGACGAACTCACAGGGATTGATGAGTGAGGCCGTTGATAAACAAAATGAACAATTTAATGCTCAGTGGCAGTTATTAAAAAATCAAGTCAACGTTGAGTTTCAAAAATTGGCGATTAAAATACTTCCTATTTTGATTAAAATAATGGAGGTATTGCCAGATATTATTAACAGGGGCTTAGTTCAACCATTTAAAACTGTATTCAATGTGATTTCGTCTGTTATAGATGTAGTTCAAAAAGCCATCGCAGCTATTGATCGTTTGATTCAAAAAGCCAAACAAGCATTTAGCGGAACTGTGGGGCGGTTTGTGGGAAGTGTTGCTGGTAGTGTTAAAAATGTTGCCGGAGCTTTAGGATTTGATCATGGTGGTGTAGTCCCCGGTCCGATCGGTCAGGCTGTCCCGGCCATTGTTCATGGTGGCGAAACAATTTTACCAACTCATAAAAAAGGATTAGCTGGAATTGGAGGAGTAACCATAAATGTCAATAATCCCGTTTTACTTGATGACAGTATGCTTGAAAAATTAAGCATTGAGCTTGGGAGATTGCTTAGAAATGATATACGTTTCTAATGGCAGTCGTAATTACTATTGATGGTGTAGACCGTACAGATAAGGTTGATTTTGGTACGCTCAAAATTACCAATATACTTACTCGCAAGCGTGATCGTTGTACTTTTCAAGTTACTACACATCCAAATCAAACCTATAAACCGATTAACGGTAAAGAGATTACAATTACTGATAATGGAACAAAGATTTTTGGAGGTATTATTGTTCAAACCAATAGCAAAGCCAGTGCTTATCAAACTATAATACATACTTTTAAATGTCATGATTATACCCGTTTACTTGACCGTAAGCTCGTTCCAGATACTTTTGAAAATAAAAGCGTAAATCAAATTATAACTACCCTTAAGGATTTATACTTTCCAAATGAGATCACGATCAATAATGTAGACGCTGCGCCGTTGATTAGTTATGTGGCTTTTAATTACAAACCAATAGCCATTGTTTTACAAGAGTTGGCTGACACCATCAATTATGATTGGTGGATTGATTATGATAAAGACCTACATTTCCAAAGCAAGGTAACAAGTAGCGCGCCATTTAATTTGAAGGATGATGATGGCACTTATAAATATGACTCGTTAGTAATTCGACGCGATAATAGTCAGCTACGAAACACCATTATTGTTCGTGGTGGTGAGTATCTAGCTTCACAATTAACTTGGGAACAAGAGGCTGATGGTCTAGCGGATACCTACCCAACTCGTTATAAATTTACTGATTTTGAGGCCAGCTTAACTGGTAAGGCATTGAACGTTGGCATAAACGCAATCAATCAGCCTGATGATTTTGATGCGCTGCATGACTTTAATGAAAAGATTTTGATTTTCAAAGACACGGACAAGCCTAGTGCTGGGGCATCTTTGAAGATGGCAGGTAAGCCAAACTTGCCAGTCATCATTAAATATAAAGACCCTGTTCATATTGCTGCGACTCGTTCGGCAGAGCTAGGGTCAGGTGACTATGAATATTTAATCGAGGACAAATCTATCAACTCAAAGGAGGGTGCGCGACAACGTGCGGAGGCAGAGGTATTGGCCTATGCTCAAACTCTCTCTGAGGGGGAATTTATAACCGAGACATCGGGCTTACAAGCAGGCCAAAGAATATTTATTGATTCAGCATCACGATCTGTGGCTGAATATTTTGTAATAAATAAGGTCGAGATTATTCAGCGTGATAAGGATAATTTGCAATACCATGTTTCATTGATTACTACTCGCACATTTGATGTGATTGATATTCTTCAGCGTTTACTCCTTGAATCAACCAAAAAAATTGTTATTTCGCAGGGCGAAACGATTGATTTAGTAGAGGCATTTCCAGCCGAGACACTTAGTATTAGCGAGGTTGTAGTTGCTTCTAAGGTTATGGATTCAGAACATGCCGAAGCGATTACACTTGGTGAGTCATCCTCGGCCACGATTGATTATGATGTAGAATTTGTCTGGGGACCGCATACACCACCAACAGGAACAAAACGAGTATTTATTTTTGGAGGTTCACGCTTCGGTCCCGATCCATCTTAATTTTCAAAACACTTAAAAATTAGTATAATATTATTATGCAAATACACGAAAAAGACAATTTGAAAATCAAGGGCGTACTCAAGTTTACTATCCGTGACGCTAAGACTAAAGAGATTAAGCGCGTCCATGAATATCATAACCTTATCCCTACGGTTGGCCGTACAATGTTGGCTGACAATTTGACCAATACTAGCCCAGATAATACACCACGCATCACTCACGTAGCCCTGGGGTCTGATGCGACTGCACCGGCTAACGGGGATACTACTTTAGGTACTGAGACTTATCGTAATGCAATAGCCAGTCAAACAAATGCAGATAATATTGCTTATTTGACTGGATTTTTTGACGCGACTGAAGTGACTGGCACATTCGCTGAGGCAGGGATATTTGCTGATGGTAGTGGCGCAGCCGATAGTGGAATTTTGTTTAGCCACGTAGCGATCAGTATTACCAAGTCAAACACTGAAACATTAACCGTAGACTGGACAATAACTATTTCTTAGTATGGCCACTTCCCTACCCGCCGTAACCGGCGAAGAATTAACCGCAGAGGACGGTAATCGAATCTCAGGTATAATCTCTCAGGTTGCCGGAGCAACTATTAGTGGTGCAACAACACCGGTTGCTTGTTTTAAATTAAACTCAGATAATGAGTGGTACAACTGTGATGCGAATGATTTGACCAAGGTTAGGTTTGAAGGTTTTGCTATTACGGATGGAACCGATGGTAATTCTTTTGTAATTCAAACACATGGTATAGTTGATGGCTTCTCTGGTTTAACAGAAGGAGCTTTTTATTATGTCCAAGATGATGGTACTCTCGGCACCAGTTTCGGTACATATCCGATCCAAGTAGGTGTCGCCATTTCAACTACACAAATTTTGATACAAAAATCCAGGATAGTTGTACATGGTGCCGGTGCTAATTGGTCTAAGGCAGTCGGTACGAGCGATAGTGGAAGTGAAGAAGAAACAATTACATGTGGGTTTAGACCAAAGGAGATTATTGTCACTGCTCGTGTTTTCTCAAATATTGATTCAAATAATAATGTACTGGGAAGTGCACGATATTTAGGTACTCAGTTTATGTGGCGTTTGGAATTTTATAGTGGTGGCGCGTCTAATGGTCAAATTAAAAATTATGAACCTGAAGATTTAAAAGCGACATTCAATGGTGGCAGTGTTTATTTAACCATTGCTAATTTAACTGATACTGGTTTCGACCTTAGCAAAGTATGGTCTACTGGTGCTACTTTTTCTGGGACTGTTGAAGCTGAAAATATAGATTGGATAGCTATTGGTTAAATTTATGAAAGATTTATACGAACATTTAAAAGGCAAAAGTAAAAAAATAAATCCTGTTGATTTTAAGGAATCTATTTTTGATCTTTGCACTAGGTATTTAAAGTCTCGGTCACTGACTCCGGATCAAATGCAAAAAATTGCTCGCTTGCGTGCTTACATAGATATAAACTTTAAAAAATTTTTATGAATGGAGAAATAATTGCTGCTATAGCGGGTTCATTTGTAACAGTGGCCACTAGTGTTTTTGTTACTATTCGTCACTTTTCTAATAAACAAGGTGAGACACAAAAAGTTTTTTTGGATCATTTGGAAAAAAAGAATGGTCACTTTGAACGTGTAACTAAAAATATGACTGATGAATTTAGTAAAACAAATACATCACTTACTAAACAACTATCAAATTTAAATGTTACACTTGCAGCAAATACTCGCTTAGTAGATAGGATATTTAGTAGAAAACATTGATATGAAAATTGTCCAGAAGCCATCGCCTAATCATTACGCACTATCTGAGACAGCATACTTGATTTTTTTGCATACTACCCTTGGTTCTTATACTGGTTCAATTTTTCACTTAAGGAAAAAAAATAATCCATCTGCTCATTTCGTTGTAGGACGGCAAGGTCAGGTCGCACAGCTTGTTTCAGTAAATCGTGGTGCTTGGCACGCTGGAGTGATAAAAAATCCATCTGCGGCCGCTAAATTAGTTTGTCGCAAAAATGTTTTTGGCAAAATAAAGAACCCCAACAAATACTCTATCGGGATCGAACATGCCGCCGGTTGGGATATTGACAGGGACGGTATTGTTGAGAGCTGGGAGAAGGCATTTAACAAAGAGATGATTTTATCCACAGCCAAATTGATTCTACATATTGAAAAAGAGACAGGCATTGTCTTTCCGGACAAACATATTCTAACCCACAAAGATGTTACGAGTTATAAGCCTGACCTACAGATGCAGAGGTCGATGGTTCTCTCAACTCTTAATTCTCTACGTGGACAAAATCCGCCTGATCCAAACCCACCGGCGAAAAAGATTATTCTTTCAGAGGGTGATAATGTTTCAGGAAAGGTCGTCGGAGAAAAGATTATAATTAAAAAATCTTAAAATAATTTTATGGAAATTACTTTGGGAACAGCAGGTATCGTGGCATTGATTACTGCCTTGGTACAAATTTCAAAGGGTGCGGGATTAAAAACATCCTATGCTCCTTTGTTAGCAATTTTACTCGGTGTTTTTTACTTTTTAGCAATGTTTGAATTGTCTGTGGCTTCAGGAATAAATGGAATCGCTACCGGCTTGGCCGCTATGGGATTATATTCTGTAGGTGGAAAAACAGTCTTCAAAAAAATTGCACGCAAGAAATAGATTTTGATCAAGCTCATTACGGAGATTGCATGGACTATAGGTTTTGTTCGACATAACGTTCCTGTAGCTTAGGGGAATGTTAAAGTTTTCCACATGCAATTTCCATAATGGGCTTGATTATTTTCTCTGTATTGGTATAATGGAAGTGCCATATTTTTGGCAAAAACGTTTATCAATTTGCAAAAAATCCCTAGTTCTAGGGGTTTTTTGTTATATAAAGTTATACACAATTTGGTGTACATTTTGGCGAAAATGATTTATAATATATTTAAAGGTCGGAGCCTTCGTAATCATAAATAATAAAACTTAAAAACGTTATGTCAAAAAAATGCTTCGCGTGTAAAGTTAAACGCGAAAAAAATGACCACTCGGTCTGTCATAAGTGCAATAATAAGAAAATTCTTAGTGTTAATGCTTTGACTATACTCGTCCTTTTGGGCGTTTTATTTTTGCTCTTTTTAGGAAATATCTTAATTAAATAATAAAAAAACAATGTCGATGAAAATTTGTCCTAAATGTAAAACATTTTCTGATGGTATTTATTGTGAATTTGATGGAAAAGAATTAGTAGAGGCTTATCATAATTGTGGTAAGTGTGGCCATAAAGTAATTAAACACCGCCGATTTTGTAATATGTGTGGAACTAAACAAAATAAATAATATGCCTAAATCTAATGAATGGGGAATCACTCAAGTTTGGAACGAGCAAATAAAGGGACAGCAACGACCCATGGAAAAAAGGGAACGGATTTATGCCTCGGAGATTGGTAAGAGTTTTTATGAGCGATACCAAAAAATGAACGCAGTCCCGTTTGATACACCATACAATGATCGAACACTTCGTAAATTCTCGGCCGGGATTTGGTTTGAGGATATGATTGGTTACGTCTTGAATAAAATCGGTATCGTTCAGAGTATGCAGGAATATGTAGATATTCCGGAAACAAAACAACATTTAAGAATTACGGGCAAGATTGACTTCTTAGCTGGTGGAATTGTTGATTGGAATGTAGCACGTGAGCGTGTAAAAGCTGCCGAGTTTCCTGAATTTGTACAGGGTATAGCCATGAAATTGATTGACGATTTTGAATCCAAGTATCCGAAAGGATTAGATGATCGGATCATTGAGGTTAAGTCTGTAAACTCTCAAGTATTTTGGGCTAAAAAACATTACTTACAAGAAGCCTATCCGCATCACACCATGCAGGCTTACACATACGCCCGGCATCTAAAGAAAATGGCAACGATACTTTACATCTCAAAAGATGATCTGACTACGGCTGAGTTTTTGGTCCACCCTAAAAGTAAAGTATTAGAGGAAAAATGGCTTGCAGATGTTACTCAGATGTCTGAGTATATCAGGTCGGGGCAAGAACCAGACAAACCGGAGGGGGTGGTATTTGATAAGCGTAAAAAATTGCGCTTCCAGCATAAAAATGTAAAGCACATAATTACTGGTTGCTGGACAGAAAACTGGGAGGTTGCTTGGTCACCTTACTTTAAACTGATTACTGGATTCGATAAGGTTGATGAGGATAGTTATATGGATCAGGTCCGGCCGGTTCTAAAAGAAAAGAATGAGGAAATAAAAGACAAATACAAAGCTAATTTAACTTAAAATAATATGACTAATTTAGCAGACAAAATTAAGCAAGACGAGGAGACAAATAAAGATATTGCAGCCCCACGTGGTGGTAATGACTGGTTTAAATTTCAGGAGGGAGCGAATCAGTTTAGAGTTTTGACCGAGCCACAAGTCCTGTACGAGAAATTTAAGGTTGGTATTTGTTACACAGATTGTGGCTATACCGGCACGCCTAAATACCTAACATGGATTCTTGATAGGGCAGACGGTAAGGTTAAATTGATGAAAATGCCGTATATGATATTCAAGCAATTAGCTGAGTATCAGCAAGACGAAGATTACAAATTCGATACGTTCCCGATTCCTTTTGACATTAAAGTTACGGCTTTAAAGGCCGGGACCAAAGAAGTTGAGTACACTTGCATGGCAAAACCTTTTAAGGAATTAACTGATGAGGAAAATGTGATCATAACTACGCACATGATTAAAAAGGAAACTTTGCAGCCGGACGAGATCATTGAGAAAATGAAGCAGAAGCAAATCGAAAAGCATCAAGTAGAGGGTAAACCACAAATTGATCCCGCAACTGCGCCGTTGCCAACGATTCAAGTTGAACAGCCCGATACAAGTGAAGTTAAGCCAGAGGAAATAAGTACAGATAATATCCCATTCTAATATGGAAAAAGATTTAGCCATGATTGAAGCCATGTCAAAATATGGTGGTAGTTTCGTTCAGACTTTAGCTGCATTATTGAGTAGAGCCGATCCGATCAATTACGCAAAACTAAAAGCAACGTTCCCTGAATACTTTGGGGAATATAAGGATATGAGCGAGCGTAATATTGACGAGGGGAGAGAGTAAAAAAAGGGAAGTTCGCGCTTCCCTATCCACCCCTGACTCAACGTAAAAGGTTTTTGAGTTATTTTCCTTTTATGATAACGAGGCTCCACAGGGGTGGGCAAGGTAGCGTGAATAATTAACTAAAATAATATTATGGAAATAGTAGATATAAAAAATTTAAAAGAGCTTAAAAACTTTATGGATGAGATAGCTAGTGGCTGGAATGGTAAAGATGATAGATTTACGGCTGGTGGTGTAGTCTATGATGAGGATGATGCTCATGCAGCGGATGAGATTTCTGATAAAGCCAAAGAACTAATTAAATTGTTAGAGGAATTTTATAACCTAAATTAAATATGAAAAAAATTGAAATAGACACAAAAATAGAAGATAAGGTAGAGGAATTTTATTCATTAGCCGTCCAGATAAATGAGATCGCAAAACAATATCCAGAGTGTTGGAAAATAATTCGTGAGCAATTTAATTTACAAGAATATCAAAATAGAGATTTAATTCCAGATGATATTGATCATGTAAAAATTAGATTATATGTAGCTATCATTAGGGAAAAAAATAAAAAAACCAAGAAGATACAAAAAGAATTGATAAATAAAAAATTATGAATTTTCAAGAAATGTGCAACCATTGTGGTCATAAAAAAACCGCTTATACGGCTAATATTAACAAACCACTTTTGGAGGCGTTCATAAAATTTGTACAAAGATATTATGAATTAAAAAGAAGCCTAAAAATATCTGAGATACGATTAACAAATTCTCAGTATAATAATTTCCAGAAATTAAAATACTTTGGAATTATAGATCAGGCCGGGACACAAGGCTGGTATTTAACCGAATTTGGAGCTAAGTTTTATAAGGGCGAGGCGTATATATTAAGTCCGGTAGCTCATATTGACGGCAAGGCGCTATCGGCCGATCATCCAGCTTGGCGTACTAGCGGTATGGTCCGTAAGCAAATAAAGATTTATGATATACTTCCTTATCATTATAAGCAGAGGTCAGAATTTGCTGCAGAGAAGGCGCAACAACAGAGAATGGTATGATTAACCCTTTTTCAGATTTAAAACGTACATACGCGCAAAAAACGATCAATAAGGAAAGGCCAGCGCCACATCAACGTGCGCATGAGATCAATGAGATATGTGAGCTTTTAGGAGAGGATAGAAAAAAGAATTTTGGAAAGTGGCTAGGTTTTACTAAAGGTATCCCGGTACAAGATATTTTTGTTATGCGAAACGAAGCATATAAAAATGGTAAGCCACCGAAGGCATTATTTATTTGGTTGGTCCGGGACTGGAGGAAAAAGTATGGATCACCAACAAAAAAAAATTGTTAATTTATTTTTACTAATTTTTAACTTAGGTTTGTTAATAGGATTTTTATTTGGTTTACTCTATGGAACTTAGTACACAGAAAATTAAGGTACTTTTGGCAAAAAAAAAATATCAACTACAAAATTCGACAGGTTCATTTAAAGATGAATTGAATAAGGATATTCTAAAATTGGAAATAGAATTAAGATCGCGTTTAAACTAAGCCAATTTATGTGTGCATATATATGTTTACATCATGGTATTTATAACGGTAGAGGGGTAGATTTACGTTGTCAGGCGTGTGTTAGATGTAAGCATGATTGGAAACCAGATGAAACTTACGAATATTGGCACTGTATAAAATGCGGTCTGCAAAGATTTATGAAAGCCAAGAGCAAATAGTTATGCACAACTTATATTTTTAAAAATATTAAATAAGTAATATAATAATTTTGTACAAAATTGATAGATGACTCAGATGTCCGGCTCACCTGAGTATAAAAAACGAGTCGCACCAATAATAAGTTACTCTAAGGGTCTGATGCGAAAGCTCGGAAAAATGTTGACCACTTGCATCCGAGCCATTTGATTAGCCTCGTAGAGATAACAGGAAGTTAAGAGTCTTAGTTCAAGGGTATTAAGATCAAGCTTTAAAACATTTTTCAATATCATAGATTCATATTATTTACCCTATATATATCAAAGGGTAAAAGTGGTAACTATGGCTTAAAATTTAAAAAAGTTATACACAATTATTATTGTATTTCGCTTGCGAAATGGTATATAATTAAGGTATTAAAAATGTTATGTCGAATTATCCATACAATCAAGTAGGTAATAAACAGACGTACTTTTGCGTCTTTTTTTAATATGCTTTTAAAATTTTCAATTCATTTATTATTAGTTTTATTATTTTCGTTTGCGGCCGGGGAGAGATTTAGAGAAAAAAGGTATGGTCCGGCTTTTGTTGATACAGCTATTATTTTGATAAATTTTATGTTTTTAGTGAAAATCATATTTACAGTTGATTTATAATATGGACGATAAAATCAAAGACTTTATTACTACCCTAAACGGTACTACTTTTCACAAAGACTACACTGTAACTCAGTGGCTAGAAGAAAGATTGCCTTTATTATTAGCCGCGCAGAAAGCTGATTTTAAGAAGTTGGTGGAGAAAATAATTGATGATGATTATTTTATTCTTCCTAATCAGCGTAATAAGGATTTAATAAAAAGATTGCACAAGGCAATAGACGAGCTTTAAATAATTAAACTAATATGTCTGAAACATTGAATTTATTAGACAAGGCAAAATCGTGCCCTTCTACCACTAGAAAAAGAACTCCAATCCCTACCGATGAGGAGGTAGCACTCTGTTTAGCGTGGCTTGCGGATCAAGTTACTCTTACGCAAGTTACATACGCTGCTAACACGTCTCTTCCTGAATCATACGTACTTATTGCCCGTGGACTAAGAGTTGCCTATAAACAAGGATTGTTAGAAATAGAGAGTTAAAGAGTAAATAAATAAGCTAGGTAATGACAATTCTCGATAAAATAATGATTGCACTTTCAATCTTTTTTGCAATCTATTTTGCTTATACTGGTCAATGGATTGCAACTATAGTTATGATTGCATTAGTAGCTACTAATATATCTAAAGAGTAAATAACCTATGACTATTGAAGAATTCATAGAACTAACTGGTGAACACCCTGAAGATGTTTTGGGAGCTGACTGGGAGAATTTAATAGAAGAATTTAATAGCCTATGAATGAACTTAGTCCATCAAAAGCTAGAAGTAACTATGAATTTTGCCGGGATACGATTGCTCTTAGGGTAAACATTGAGTATAGTTTTCTTGATTTAGGTAAACGGTTATATCAGATAAAAGAAAAACATTTATACTATCCAAATTATGAGAGTTTTGGTGAATTTGCAGAGGAAATGAAAATGACACCTACGGCCGTATCAAAGCTGATTGGTATATACGAAAAATTTGTTTTGACTTATGGCTTCCCGGAAAAGGAAATAGCGGAGGTCCGAAGTTGGCAAAATTTGGCCGAGACTTTAGCATTTGTGAAAAATAAAACTACGGCTAAGAAATGGTTATTGGCTGCTGTAAATATGAGGCGTAATGATCTTCGTGATGAATTGAATGAACAAAGGACTGGTATAGTACAAACCGAATGTCCACATGCCGATTCTTACACTATTAAAATTTGTAGGAAGTGTAGAAATAAGCAGGTTATAGAAGATTTAAAAAATGAAGCAAAGTCGGCCAAAAAATAGTTGGAGTCTTGCTACGTTTGAATTATTTAGACCGGGGTGGGAATGTTGGGCTTGCGGAATGAATACGAGAGATTGTGGGCATCATATATTTGGTAGAGGTCGGAAGGAGGGATGCGAAAAGTCTCCGTTAAATTTCGCTCCCATGTGTAATCATAAATGTCATTTACCGAGGCATGGATATTGGAAAACGATTGATGGTCAAAAATTTTTGTTTAAAAAAACTTTGGATTACTTAGCGAAAATTGAGTATACTTTAACAGAGAGGGATCATGAATTTTTAGAAAAATATAAAGAACGCATTAACTTACTAAAGATAAAATAATATGGATTGGTACAGAAAAATTTTACTCAGGGCTAGAAAAAAACGCGCACTCTTAGAAATTCGTACTGATATTTCTTTTATTAAGAATTATCGAGCTGATTGGTTAAATTTTGATGAATCGAAAGCACGGGTTGAGCTTAGAAAATTGTATGAAGCAGGTGAAGAAAAAAAGGATAATGTAAAAATAAATAAAATCTCAAAGAATATTGCTTTGCATCAAGCTACCAAAAAAGAATATGACGATTTAATAAAATTGGAAACTGATATAATGGCGTATATTAAGATGATATGAGGTTAGAATTTTCTTGGGATGACGGAGCAGTACAAGACGTAAGGCTGGCAGAGTTGTTGGATAAGTATGGTTTCAAAGGCACGTTTTACATTCCGACTAATCACGGGTTGACTCAAGATGAAATTAAAAAGATTGCTATTCGTCATGAGATTGGTGGACACACAGAGACTCATCCTTACGATTTAAAATTGTTATCCGGTATTGATTTAAAAAAACAAATAGGAGGCAATAGAGAATATCTGAAAAATCTGACTGGTCAGTATGTAGAAAAGTTTTGTTATCCTAGAGGTAGATATGATTATCGGGTAATTAAATATGTTAAGGAGGCAGGATTTAAAAGTGCGCGAACCACTAAGGTACTTTCTACAATATTTCCGGTTAATCCATTTGAACAAGATACAACGATCCATTGCTTTCAGCGTAACGAATACAATGGTCAAGATTGGCTTGAAGTAGCGCTTGAGTTTTTGGCCAAGTGTAAAATGAGAAAAGGTGATTTGGTATACCACGTGTGGGGACACTCATGGGAGCTTGATAAGAATGATGATTGGGAGAGGTTGGAGATTTTATTAAAGCAGATTAAAAAAATATGTTAGAGCTAATTCTAATATTTCTGGCTTACTTTGTACCGACACTGGTGGCTGTGATGAGGGATCATAAAAATAAGTCAGCGATTATTGTACTTAATATATTTACCGGTTGGACGTTTATTGGTTGGGTAGTCAGCTTAGTTTGGGCATTTAAAAAATAATTATGAAATTGATTTGGGTTCCTGGCGGATGGGGTGAGGTGCTTTGGCTTATTTCTTTATGGGCTTATATTATCGCTATGGGTTCAGCAGTATTTGTATTTTTGTATGATGTTTGGAATTTATTAAATAAAGGATTTTGATTATGCTTTTAGGAAAACCAAAACAAGAGTTAGAGGAGGAGGAAGTAAAGATCACGGGTACGGTTGCCATTGTTTTTTCAAATAAGCCGTGGGCTATGCCTCCTTTTCTACATCACTTTAGCGAGCTTAAATTTCCAAACAAAAAACAGCTTAAACTTTTAGTTCTTGATGTATCCGGTAATCAGCAGATCAATGATGCCTTTGATGGAGAGAAGGGATTTTTTACAGGCATTAAAGATACTTGGGGGGAGTATCAGTATTTAAAATTCAATCAAAAAAATCAGGTAGTAACCGAACCGCCTGCATCTGATTTTCCTGACAAGGAAAGTTTTGATAGGGTCATTTATATAAAGCAGCAAAACGTAGCGGACTCAATGAATACGATCTTGCAATATCGTGTCGGTGATGTTTTCTTGATGGAGGATGATGTTATTTGTCCGCCTAATACATACAATAAGCTGCGTCGGATACTAGACAAGGATGTCAATAAAGATGTTGGTGCTGCCACGGGAATTACTTACAATCGAAATGGTAAGCGTAGTAAATATCTGCCACTGATTTGGGACTTCCTTAGCAATACAAATTTCCCAAACCGCACCGCATTTATGAACGCTCACACTGAGATGCGTGTAGTAAATGAAGTCGGTATGCGTGATGGAATTAGTACCGTAGGTGCAACTGCTACCGGATGTATAATGTACCGATCTAAGGTTTTAGATAATTTCCATTTTCATGCACGTCGAGAGGACTTGCCTGGTTTAGAGGGACAGGACATTATGGTTTCTTGGCACATTACTCAGGAACTTAAAAAAGAAATTAAAGCTGATTGGTCAATTAAGACAAAGCATATGGAACCTGGCCTGAATACGATAACAATGATTACTAGCTTACCTTACGGAAACGACTATGATTGGCCAAACGAATAAATACAAATTTACAGAGGATTATACTACTTGGCAGAATCATGTCTGGGAAAATTTTGTATTCCCGTACTTCTCAGAGTTTCCAGAGATATTGGAGGTAGGTACTTATGAAGGACGTACAGCTCTTTGGTTGTTAGATACGTTGAGAGAAGGAGATATTGCCCCTTCCATAACTTGTATTGATAGTTGGGAGGGTATCCCTAAGCAGGAGAGGTTGTTTGATAAGAATACAAAAAATAAGACAGGTATAAGTAAGCTCAGGGGGATGTCTGGAAAAAAATTATCTGCCTTGATTGCTCTTAATGTTTCTTACGATTGTGTCTATATTGATGGTGATCATCATGCACCTACGGTACTTTCTGACTTAGTAATGTCTTGGCAGCTTTTGAAATCAGGTGGCATTATGATGATGGATGATTATGAGTGGGATGATGATGGGCGTATAAAAAAACCACATGATAGGCCAAAGCTCGCGATAGATGCCTTTCTTAGTTGTTATGAAGGGCAATACATAATTTTGCACAAAGAGTATAGAGTGGTAATCAAAAAGCTGTGAGCAAGTTAGAACCAATTTTAATAATGGGTGCGCCGTGTAGCGGTACGACTTTTGTCCGGTACATGCTCGGTCAGCATCCTAGTTATAAAAGTATTGATGGTGAGACATCATTGATGACGCACCGAGGTTTGCATAAATATATTTATTCAGCTCACCGATGGAAAGAAATATCTGATTTAGAAAATAAGATTTGGGGTGGGGGATTTCATATTAAAGATGATAATGATAGAGATATTGGAATTTCTAGATATTGTTCTCAGGAAAAATTAAAAAAAGCCTTGCATGATTTTAAAGAAGAAGCCTTGTTTAGTAATGATCCATTTAAAACAGCTCGGAAATTGTATGATGATATTTGTTCGGATGAAAATTATGATAGCTATATTGAAAAGACACCGACCCATGCAGTTGTTAGTGATGCGATGCGTATTATGTTTCCAGACAGTATTTTTGTAATTGTCGAAAGGGATTTACAGGATGCAACTAGATCGGCTTATGAAAAAAGCTGGGCGAATAAAAATTATGATTTTGTAAGATCAATGATTCATACTAGTCAATCTATGGCGAGAAGATTTCTGAGTAATGATGATAAAACTGTTTGGATAAGATTTGAGACATTAGCCGAGGATATTGATAAGATCATTTCTCAGCTCATTGAATTAGGTATGCCAGAGGAGGGATCAGAAAAAATTATAAAATTTTGTGAAAGGCAGTATAATGATAAGAGGGTATTAAGACATCAATAATTTATTTATTTATTAACCCATACCAATATGGAAAATAATGCAATAGTCATTCGGTTCGTAATCAGCGATCCAGAAAAGACAGACGAGATTACTAAGCTAGTACGCACAGAGGTAGAGGCTTTACGGGAAAAGTATGATGGTAAGCTCGACGGTCTAGCTAAGATTTCTATGGCTAAAAACAGCCACGAACATCTAGCATAAAGGCAAGGAGATTTATGTGGATGAACAGCAGGATAAGAGGACTTGGAAGGTTTGCGTAAAGTGTTTTGCTGATTTTCTAGCAGAAACATGGCAGACTAAATGTCGTTGGTGCAGAGAAAGTAAATCAACTCTTTGCATAAAGGAGGAAGTGCTATGACCGCTTCGCTTTTGCGTGACCTTGCCAATGCGCATCACAGAAAAGATTTGGCTGATTGTGAGCGTCTGTTTCAGTTGTTGGCTTATCGAGTTGGTATGGATGAAGCCCAGAACTATTATCGGGAGATCAAGTTTAAAGCTGATGCGAATGACCCAGGGGTTTGTCTCGGGGACATTGTTACAGGCAGAGTCGAGGAACCTATTACTCAACCAGAGAAGGACGCATTATAGCGTAAGGAGGCGCACAGCCAAGGGCCAGGGAGGGCCACATTTCCCACAAGGGGCGGCCATGTTGTGAAACATTACCGCCCCCATATCTCTAATTATGAAAGGCAAAGCAAGACCAAATAGAATAGTTGGTAAGTGTGTCGATTGTGGCAAGGATATTAAGGCACCTTATAAGCGTTTACGGTGTACGTCGTGTATGTATGATCATAAGCGTTTAACTCAGAGTATAAACCATGCTAAAAGGAAGGCTAAAATTTGAAAAAAAATATGCGAGTATATATTCCTAATACGAGTTCCCAAAAAACGGGTGGCGGTTGGACTTGGATGTCTAACTTCCGCAAGTCGATGAAGATGCACGATGTTCAATTCGTAGACAAATGGCAAGATTGTGATATTTATTTAGTGGCCGGTGTAACTATTACTGAACCATCTGAGGTACGGGAAGCTAAGAAATCTGGCAAGGCTATTATGCAGCGCGTTGATAACGTGCCTAAAAAGAGTCGCAATAAAAGGTGTACGCCTCATGAGCGCATGCAAGAGATCACTGACTTATGTGATGTTGTAATTTATCAATCTGAATGGGCGAGGGAATATTGTAAACCATTGGCCGGAGATGGAACGATTATTTATAACGGAGTTGATACTGATATTTTTAAACCGTTGGAGCAAGAGAGATTTAAACGATACTTATTCGCGTACCATGGCAAGAGTGAGCTGAAAGGATTTTGGCAGGCGCATCAAATTTTCCAGCATGAGCATAAATTAAATAATGGCAGGTGTGAGTTTTGGTTTATCAATGACTTTGGTAGAGACTTGCCTGAGTTGCAAGCATCAAAGTTTGATTTTTGGAATGGTGAAACATTTGTGCATCATCCTAAGGTGAATACGCCGGAGGAGATGGCTGAGATTATGCAAGAGTGTACGCATTTGATTTTCCCTTCATGGGCTGATGCTGCACCAAACACTGTCCTAGAGGCGCGCGCATGCGGTTTAGAGGTTATTGGCGCACCGCCCGCAAAGTATTCTGGGGTACAGGAAATGATTGATTTACCATTCGAGGATATTGGACTTGAGCGAATGGGTGAGGAGTATTATGGAGTCATGAAATTATTAACTCAAGATATATGAGCTATTACCGTGACCAGCTAGAGGCTTACTTAAAAACTCTGGATGTGAAAACACCAAATTGTCTTGATATTGGTGGTTCTCAATTACCGATTAAAAAACGTGTCCGATCTTGGGATGTTAAGGAATATAAAATACTTGATTTGCAAATTCCACATAAGGGTGAGAAGCCGGATATAATTTATGATTTAAATTCAATGTCTGTATCTTCAGAAAAACCTAATCAATGGCATACAGTTTTTTGCTTGGAAGTTATGGAATATATTTATAATCCATTGCGAGCAATACAAAATATTAGATATTTTACAAAAATGGACGGAATTTTATATATTACTTTTCCATTTGTTTATCCTCACCATAATCCAAGAAAAGAAGATTATTTGAGATATACAGAATGGGGTGTTATTAAATTGATGAGAATGTCATCTTTTAAAATTGAAGATATTATTTATCGTTACGGTCGCGGCAATAATCTTGTAAATTTTTATACTTCGGAGGGCATGAGAGCGTCTAAGGATTATGCTAAACACAATGCTATAGGATTTATTATTAAAGCAAAAGCAATATGAAAAAGATTGGTATTGTAGGTCATGGTTATGTAGGTGAGGCTATGGGTCGATTTTTTGAGAATCATTATGACTTAAAAATTTACGATCCTAAATATACTAACGAAACTTTGAAAGAACCTAAAGGTTTAACTGGTAAAAACGGTATCAATGAATGTGATATGGCGGTAGTATGTGTTCCTACACCTATGAATGATGACGGATCATGCGATCTCTCCATACTTGATGAGACAATGGAGTGGTTGGAAGTTGATTTGATCTTGGTTAAGTCTACAACTACGCCCGGCAGTTTACAGCAGTATGTTGAAACAGGTAAAAATATTGTATTCTCGCCTGAGTATATCGGTGAGGGAAAATATAATATTCAGTGGTGGAAAGATAAAGGTTATCCACATCCAACAGATATGACCAAGCATGACTTTTTCATTTTTGGTGGAGAGAAATGGCTGAATGAAAAGGCTATCCAATTTTTTATGAAAGTTACTGGTCCGGGTTTGAAGTACATGCAGACAGACATAAATACAGCACAGCTAGTTAAATACATGGTTAATTGTTGGGGTGCGACTAAGGTGACTTTCTGTAATGAGTTTTATGATATAGCCCGATCCTTGGATATTAGCTATGAGGAGTTACGGGAATTGTTTTTACTGGATGGCCGCACCGAGCGGATGCACACAGCCGTATTTAGTGATAAGCGAGGATATGATGGTAAGTGTTACCCAAAGGATATTAACGCTACTGCTAAATTTGCAGAGGAAGCAGATGTTAGTTTATTAAAGGCAGTAATTGAAAAGAATAAAAAATATAATCCTGATGTCTAAATCACTAAAAAAAGTATTTTTAGATTGTGGCGCGCATAATGGGGAGTCGATAGATGAGTTTTATCGTTTATTTAAAGATGCAGACGAGTACGAGATTCATAGCTTTGAGCCTAATCCGGATATGTGGCCGTTGCTTGAAAAGAAAAAAACTATTTTACATAAGGTAGGTGTTTGGGGTGACAATGACGAGATTGATTATTATAAAGGAGAAAATAGCGAGGGTGGTACGTTCTTGCGCAATAAAGCTTCGGGCAAGGTTGATTATAATAATCCGATCAGGGCGGAAGTTGTTAGATTAAGCGAGTGGATTAAAAAGAATTTTGATAAAGAGGATTATATTATTTTAAAAATAGATATTGAGGGTGCTGAATATTGGGTACTAGATGATTTATTCGACACAGGTATGATGAGCTGGATCAATGAATTGTATGGCGAGCTTCATGGTACTGGGCCAAATGGTAGAATTTTATCTTTACCGAAAAGCACTTATGATGGAATGGTAAAAAGATTGGATAAGGCCGATATTGAATTGAAGGATTGGTACAATAATACAAAGGATAGATATTGATATGACTGAGTTAATCGCAATTATTTCAGCGATTATAACTCTGATGGGTTTGCCTGCTATACCCATTGATCAATCACCAGTTTATAGAATTAAAGAAGTAATTTATGCACAAGTCACAGCCTATAATACCGTTGAGGGACAGACGGATACTACTCCTTGCATCAGCGCTAGCGGTAATTTTATTTGCGGACGTAATGATGCAGTTGCTTGTCCCACATGGATACCATTTTATGATCGGGTTTATATTCGCAATCGCATTTTGCAATGTCTCGATAGAACGGCTGAAAAGTATAACGGTAGGTTTGACATCTCGTTTGATAAAGATATTCAAGGTGCAAGAGAGTGGGGAATTAAGTGGGAACAAGTAGCTTTACTTTACTAATATTATTTTATGAAAAAAATATTACAAATTGTTGATATTTATGACTGGGCTATTGATGAATTGGCAAAACATGTTGTGGAATATAATCCGCATTTTGAATGGAAGCGTTTAGCTGTACATCCTAAAGGTTTACAACGTGGTGAAATTGATTTAGAACCAATACGAAAAGCTATCGAGTGGGCAGATATAGTTGATGCTCAATATTGGCGTACACTCTCTCAATTGGCCGAGATGATTCCTGAGCTTAAGGAAAAGATTGTATGCTTAACACATCATAATGAAAAGAATTTATTATCAGAGGATTGGAGTTATGTAGATTTACATTTTGCAACCACGAAAAAATCATTTGAGATTTTGTCTGATAAGTATGATAGTAAAAAAATTAAGATTATACATAATTCTTATGATCCATATCGTTTTATTTTCAATGATAATTATCCACCTAAAAATGATAAGCCCACGATTGGCTATGTTGGCCGAATAGTTCCTTGGAAGGGATTAAAAGAAATTTTACGTGCTTGTACCGAACTTGATTATTCGTGTTTGCTTATGGGGAAAATGGACAGTAGGATTTACTGGGATTCGATACCGGAAAAGGATAAGGAATGTATAGATTGGTCATTTTTTGAGTGTCCTAATGAGGATGTACCGAATTTTTATAATGAGATTGATATATATGTCGGAAACTCTGGAAGCGGTCGGGAAACAGGCCCTCTGGGG
>CAXGXT010000002.1:0-15170 GCA_964013765.1 uncultured bacterium
GCTCATGGCAATCGGCTGAAGTCAATCTCTTGGCGACTAGCTTATTAGTAATTTCATCAGGAGCCAAGCTGCCCGAGTCAATTATTTTCTGAACTTGCTTACCCAAATCGGTAGCCAGCTCTACCTCACGACGATAAGCATCGCCAGTAGAAACATATACAAAATTACAGGCCCGAGCTAAAAGCTCTGCCTGTGTTCCCTTGCCCGAACCTTGGACACCAAAAATTATAATTTTATGCTTGGTTGATTCCATAAAAATAAAGAAACCATACTCATCATAAAATTATTCGAATTTATATTCTATGATTTTTATGATTTCTTGCTTACAAAAGTCCCAACACCTTACCAAGAAATACAAAATAAAGCAAGATCATAAAACTCCCTTCGGCTTTGACTATCTTCTTGTCGTGCAATACCAACCAGTACAGCAATGTGGTCACTACGGTAAACGGTAATATAAACCCAGAAGTAATTGGAGTAACAATCAACGTACCAAATAAACCGGCAATGCCCACGATAGCAAATATGTTAAAGATTGAAGACCCAATAATGTTACCCATGACAATGCCCGAATTTCCACGTCGGGCAGCGGCGGCCGTAACTGCAATCTCCGGTAACGAAGTACCTAGCGCCACGGCCGAAGCGGCCAGAACCGAAGTACCAAAGCCAGTAATTTCTGAAATGCTAATCACAGAATCAATTAAATATTTAGCGCTGAAAAACAAAACTGTAGCCGCAATTCCAATTAATAATAATTCCTGTCCGGCTGAACCACTAGTAGACTTCTTGTTGTTCCCGTCTTTATTCAACGCTCTCATGTAATAGAGATACCCTCCAAACCCAACCAGATACAGCACTGATTCTAGTAATGTAATATCACCATCAAAGGCGGTAAACAAAACTATAATTGTAGCCACCACTAAAATTGGCATGTCGGCCGTGAAAAGATCATGAGTCATCTTTAAAACCGGCTTAGCCACAATCGAAGCCACTCCTAAACCAAGCAAAATATTAACCACGTTACTTCCTAAAACGTTACCAATAACTATATCCGAAGCTCCCGAGGTAACCGCAATTATTGACGAAGCCAGTTCTGGTAAAGAGGTACCAAAGGATACGATTATGACTCCAACCACAAACTGAGGCATCCCTACTAGTTTGCCAAATTTTTCAGCTCGTGAAGTCAAAAAGTCAGCCGATTTAACCAAAACGGCTGTACTTATTAAAAATATTATTATCCAATACCACATAGAAAAGTAATAATACTATACCATATTAACTAAGACTAAGCATAAAAAATCTCCGTATCAACGGAGTTATTTAACTTAAGGCGTAAGGCCTATAACTTAAGACTTTTTAACCTTCGTACTCCCTCATGGTTAGTTGCGATTGAATTTGCTTAACGCTTTCTAAGACTACAGAAACCACGATCAACATACTGGTACCGCCCACTACTAAAGTAGTTAACCCTGTTACACCTTGAACTAAAATAGGCAAAATAGCAATTAAGCCTAAAAACAAAGCTCCGGCCAAAAGAATACGACTCGTTACGTACTTAAGATGGTCGGCCGTATTTGCACCTGGTCGAATACCCGGGATAAAGCCTCCCTGTTTTTGTAAGTTTTCGGCAATCCGATCTGGATGGAAAACGATCTCGGTATAGAAATAGGTAAACCCAAAAACCAATAAGAAATAAATAATTCCGTAAAATATCTGATTCTGAAAAATTCCAATCACAAAGCTAGCCGAATTAGCTATAAAAGCAGATTTTGCTGACACGAAAAACTGAGCTATTAGAGGAGGAAACAAAACTAAAGAAATGGCAAAAATAATTGGAATAACTCCAGCCATATTTACGCGCAACGGTAAATGCGTATTTACCCCACCATACATTTGCATGCCCCGCACTCGCCGGGCATACGACACCGGAATATTACGCTGCCCCTCATTAATAATAATCACTCCAACCACCGTAACAATAGCAATTACTGTAAAGATAAGAAGATTAATTGCTTGCGTACGATCAAAAATGGAAAGGGTTTGTTGTAAAGCAGTTGGTAAACCAGAAATAATACCAGCAAAAATTAACAAACTAATTCCGTTCCCTACGTGTTTTTCAGACATTAACTCCCCTAACCACATCAAGAAAATAGTACCGGCTGTCATGGTGATAATAGTCATTATCAACCTAACAGGGTTAAGATCGGTTAAAATTGTAACTGAGGACTGACGAAGTAAAATAATTAAACCGTATGCCTGCATAACTGCCAAAGGCACGGTTAGTTGTCGTGTCCATTTGTTAATTTTCTGTTGCCCAGAAGCTCCTTCTTTTTGGATCTCTTCTAGCTTAGGGAAAATCATAGTTAACAACTGAAAAATAATCGAAGAAGTAATATATGGGGCGATTCCTAAAGCAACCACTGAAAAATTCTCCATGGTACCTCCGGAAAAAATATTAACTAGGCCAAGTAGCTGATTTGAAGAAAAAAATTCTCGTAATGCCTCGAGGTCTACTCCAGGCAACGGAATATGAGCCGCCAAACGAAAAATAATCAAAATCCCTAATACAAACAGGAGGCTACTTCTTAGCTCCTTAGTTTTCCAGATTTTGATTAAAGTCTTCATTATTTGGTCTTATCGGCTGATATTTTTTCTTTACTTACAGTTTTTTTAGAATCTTTATTATTTTTAATATCTTTCCGACGAATCTCAACCGTACCACCGGCCTTTGCAATCGCAGATTTAGCTGATTCCGAAAAAGAGTCAGCAATAATAGTTAACTTCTTACTTAAGCCGTCCTTACCTAAAACTTTTACTTTATGCTTACTGTCGGTAATTAAACCAGCTTTAACTAAATGTTCCGGACGTACGACTGCTCCTCCTGAAAAAAATTTATCCAGAGTACTTAAGTTAACTACTTGAGCTTTTGGTTTAATACTTTTAAACCCGCCGATTTTAGGTTTATTGGCCAGCAAAGTCATCAAGGCTCGACGCTTAGTACCAACTCTACCACCAGATCTAGAGCGCTGCCCTTTTAGACCACGACTACTATAAGTACCGCTACCCGAAGCATTACCTCGGCCAACTCGTCTGTGCGACTGATTGGTCCCAGTCCGTTTTGGTAAAGTGTGTAAATCTAATGTCATATCCGTAGTTCAATAAAAATATTATAACTTACTATTTTCAGCTTTAGTAGTCTTTTTCTTGATTTTGTCTTTATTAACCTTTTTTGTAGGGGTTTGCAGGTTCCCTAAGGCAGAAATAGTGGCGTGTACATTGTTAATCTTATTTTTTGAGCCTAAAATTTTTCCAACCACATCTTCGACACCAGCAGTTTCTAATACTGACCGAACTGCGCCTCCAGCGATAATCCCGGTACCAGTAGGAGCTGGTTTTAATAAAACTATGGCTGCCCCAAACTTTTGTCTTATTTGATGTGGCAGAGTACCTTTAATAACTGGTACCTCGATCATTTTTTTCTGGGCCTTGCTAGCTGCTTTATTTACGGCAATTGAAACATCTGCTCCCTTAGCAATTCCCATACCAATCTTATGAGTTGGGGTGTCCCCAACAATTACACATGCTCGAAAACGCATACGCTTACCGCCAGCCATAACTCGAGTAACTCGAGCAATATCGATCACCTTCTGATCAAACTCACTTCCCTCTTCACGACGACCTCTTCCTCTCTGCCCCCCATGACCTCCACGTCCCCCCTGACCTCCAGGACCTCCGGGACCTCGAGATCCTCCGGGACCTCCTTGCCCTGGACGATTTCGTCTATTAGGTTGTGATGAATTTGTTTGCATAATAAAAAATTACAATCTAAAACTTAAAATTTAAGGCCAGCCTTGCGCGCACTATCTGCCACTGCTTTAACGCGTCCGTGAAATTTAAATCCGCCTCGGTCAAAAACTACCTGAGTAATCTTTTTAGTAGAAGCAGCTTCGGCCAAAATTTTACCAACTTCGGCCGCTCTTTCTACCGGCTTTAACTTACTGGCTAACTTTCGATCATCAGCCGCGGCCAAAGTCCGACCGGTAGTATCGTCGATAAGCTGAGCATAAATATGTTTGGTGCTACGAAAAACGCTTAAGCGTGGCCGCTTGGCGCTTCCGGACAGCTTTTTTCTCACTTTGAGATGTCGACGCTGTCGATTAACTTTTGATTTAATAGTAGTCATAGCTTTTACAATTATTCTGCTTTGGCAGCAGCCTTTCCAACTTTTCGTCTAATTACTTCATCAGAATACTTAATACCGGTTCCCTTGTAAGGCTCTGGTTTACGAAAAGCTCTTATCTCGGCTGCGGCTTGGCCAACTTTTTGTTTATCCAAACCACTTAGAGTTAAAATCTTTTTTTCTACCTTAGCCTCGATGCCAGCCGGGAGCTTGTATTCAATTGGATGTGAAAAACCTAAATTAAGAGTTAGGGCATCACCTTTTACTTCGGCCTTATACCCCACCCCGTTAATCTCCAGCTCACGAGTAAAACCTTGGCTTACGCCGGTAACCATATTGGATAATAGTCTATGAAAAGTCCCAGCCAAAGCCGCCTGGCTTTTATCGGTTAGGTCATCTACTTTGGCAAAGGCTCCTGAATCGTCTTGAATAATTTTAACAACCATAGGTAAATCTAAACTAAGCTCACCTTTGGCTCCTTTAACCATAACCTTATCGTCAGTAATTGTTAAACTGACTCCGTCGGGGATGATAACTGGTTTTTTAATAATTCTTGACATACCTAAATTCTAATAAATTTCACACATTACTTCGCCGCCAATTTTACTTAAGTAGGCTTGGCGGGCAGTCATTAGGCCCTGCGGAGTTGAAATAATTGCAATTCCCATACCATTTAGCACGCGTGGCAACTTATCCTTACTTACATACACACGCCGCCCAGGAGTACTCACTCGTTTCAAATTAGTTATAGCTGGTGATTTTGGACTTTTGTACTTAAGCCCTAGTTGTAGACGATCGAATCTAGAGGCAGTTCCCAGACCGGTGCTGTCGGCCGAAATCTTTTTAACCGAACTAATATATTTTTCGGTTACCAAAATCTCACCCAAAGCATGTTTGAGTTTAGAGTACGGCAAAACAACTTCAGACTTATTAACTGCCTGAGCGTTTCGGATACGGGTTAGCATGTCAGCGATTGGATCTGTCATATAATATTATTTATCAATTTACCAAGAAGATTTTTTAATACCTGGAATCTGACCATTGTTGGCCAATTCACGAAAACAAATTCGGCACATGTCGAAATCCCGCATGTAGCCTCGAACTCGACCACACCGCCAACAACGTCGGTTGCGTCGGGTGGTAAATTTAGGATGCTTTTTTGATTTAGCAATTTTTGCTGCTGTAGCCATAAATTTATTTCTTTTCTACCTTTTTTAATGGAAACCCAAGCTGACCAAACAAGGCTAGCCCAGATTTACGATCCTTGGCGGTAGTCACAATTGTTACTTCCAGACCATGGATACGCTCAACTTCATCAGACTTAATTTCTGGGAATGCAATATGTTCTTTAAAGCCAATCGATAAATTACCCTGAGCATCGACTCCTTTTCGACTTAAGCCTCGAAAGTCACGAACGCGGGGTAAAGTAACATTAATCAACCGATCAACAAAATCGTACATCCTTGGGCCACGCAAAGTTACCCTGTAACCAACGGTCATGCCTTCTCTAATTTTAAAATTAGAAATAGAAGTCTTGGCTTTGGCCGAAACTGGCTTCTGGCCAGTAATTCTGGTTAAAGTATCTACCACCACTTCATTAAACCGAGAATCTTTTAGACCTTGCCCAACTCCAATATTGACCACAACTTTTTCTAAGCGTGGGGTAGACATTAGATTGGATAAATCTAATTCCTTTTGTAAAGCCGGAATTACCTCTTTATTATATTTTTGCTTAACAGATACCATAGTTATTTCTTCGACTTAGTATTTGACTTACTTTCTTTGGCGGCGCTGGCTTCTGGCTTAGCCTTCGACTTAGTATCTGTCTTTTCTTCTGTCTTTTCTTCAGTATTCATCTTTTTTAAATTAGAAATATGAATTGGGGCTGGGAACTGAATTTTTTGTCCAGCTTCACCTTTTTTTTGTGAACGTAAATGCTTAACTAATAAATTAATTCCTTCTACTGAAGCTCGATTTTCAACTGCAAAAACCTGCAGAACTTTTCCAGTCTTGCCTCGATCTTTTCCGGCAATAACCTTTACCTTATCGCCTGTCTTTATTTTTACCTTCAATCTACTCATATAAATATTTTATAAAACTTCTGGAGCTAGTGAAATAATTTTTGAAAATCCATGAGCGCGTAATTCTCGGGCCACCGGTCCAAAAATACGAGTTCCGGTTGGTTCTTTCGACTCTTTGTCGACCATCACAGCTGCGTTGTCATCAAAGCGAACGTAAGAACCATCAGTCCGTGCTATTTCCTTACGAGTCCGGACTACCACAGCGTGCAAAACCGAACCTTTTTTTACTGCTGAATGAGGCGTAGCTTCCTTAACACTCACGGTAATAACATCGCCGACCCGTGCATACCGCTTACGATTTCCGCCCAGCACCTTAATACATTGCAGCTTTTTAGCTCCACTGTTATCGGCCACCTTTAATAAACTTTCAACTTGAATCATATTCTTATTTTGCGGTCTACTTAGAATTATCACCTGTTACGCGCCAACGTTTTTTCTTTGAAATTGGGCGACATTCTTCAAAATTAACCTTATCGCCAACCTTAAAACTGTTGGCTGGATCGTGCACATAATAATGTCGGTCAACGCGATAACGTTTCAAGTATTTTGGATGCAACTTCATTCGCTGCACATTTACCACAATAGTTTGGTCCATCTTGTCGGACACGACTACCCCATTAAACTTCCGTCTAATAGCAGATGCGTCTGTGTTATTTTTAGTAACTGGATTTTTATTATCTTTATTCATATCTTTACTTATGATTTGCTAGTAGTCTTTTTAACTTCGGCGACCGCAGGAGTTTCCTGTACACCTTCGTTATTTTTACTATTCTGATTCAATAAGGTTAAAATTCGAGCGATACTTTTTTTGGCCTCCCGTACATCTCGGACATCTTTAACCTGACCAGAAGCTAATTTAAAACGCAAATCACGCAACGTTTGACGATGCTCAGATAAACGTTTTTGCAAACTAGCTTCTTGCAAGGTTTTTAATTCTTTAAAATCTTTATTGGTCATACTTGTATTCTAACGACTTACTATCTTAGTTTTGACTGGTAATTTATGACTGGCCAAACGAAAAGCTTCGCGCGCTGCGTCATCTTCCAAACCATCAATCTCAAACAAAACCATACCAGGCTTAATTACTGCCACATAGTGATCTACTGGACCTTTACCGGAACCCATGGTTGCCTGCTCACCTTTACGAGTAATTGGCTTGTCGGGAAAAATTCTGATCCATATTTTACCACCACGTTTGGTCGACTTAGCCATGGCTCTTCGGGCAGCTTCAATCTGTCGTGAAGATAACCAGCAATTTCCCAAAGCCTTCAAACCATGTTTACCAAAACTTAAAGTGGTCCGCGCCGAAGCAATGCCACGCAGGTGACCCTTATGGTGCTTCCGATGTTTCATTTTTCTAGGTACCAACATAACTGTTATTTACGAGTACGATGATTTGGCTTACCGGATATATCTACTGGTTTATTATCTTCAGTATTCTCTTCATCTTTAAATTTTTCACCTTTATAAATCCAAGCCTTAACCCCAATTGCCCCATAAGTTGTGCGGGCTGTACCTCTAGCATAATCAATCTCGGCACGTAGGGTATGTAAAGGTAAACTTCCAAAAGTTAGTTTTTCACTTCTGGCAATTTCGGCACCATTCAACCGTCCGGCCACGTTTACTTTTACTCCTTTGGCCCCAGCTCGCTCAACTCTTGAGATAGTCTGTTTTAATACTCGGCGATATGGCAGCCTTTTTTCTAAGTCTGAAATCATTGATTGGACTACCAATTCCGCAGACATGTTTGGGTTGGTTACTTCCTGAATATTAATATCGATATTGTGTTTTCGGCCAACACCCAACAGGCGGCGCAAACGTGTTTTTAAATCCTCAATACCTTGGCCTCCTCGACCAATAATAACTCCAGGGCGTGCCGAGTGAATAATAATAGTTAATTTTCCAGCCGACCGTTCGATTTCAATTTTAGCGACCGAAGCTTCACGCAACTGTGTTCTTAAAAACTTTTTGATGGTTAAATCTTCGCGCAGCAATTTAGCGTAGTTTCGTCCAGAAAACCACTTTGAATCCCACTGGTAAATGGAACCTATGCGAAATATCTTTGGATGCACTTTCTGACCCATATAATTACCTTAAGCCTTAACAATTAAATCGTAAGGAAGCAAAACTTTAACAAAAAATTTAGTAGTAGTCAATAAACTCATACTTTTACCCAGTTTTTCTTCGAAACATTTTTTTAGCAAATCCTTTGCTAGCACTCTTGGTTTCAGACTGTCCCTCTCCCTCAGCCGTATCCGCCTGCGCAGCAGTCAACTCTTTAGCTTCAGCCATAGTCACTGTCTTAGCCTTGGCAGGCTTATCTACCTTGGTAGTAGATTTTGCTTTTGGCTTGGCAGCTGCTTTGGCCGGTGCTAAATAACTTAAAACAACTTCAATATGGCTACTTCCTTTACGAATCGGGGTAGCCCGACCAAAGGCCCGAGGCTTGTAACGTTTCAAAACCGGACCCATATTTACTCGAATAGTTTTTATAGATAAAGCTGAAGTCTCAACCTGTGAACGTTCTTTAGCGTTCGAGGCGGCCGACTGGAGCAATCTTGCAACCGGACTTGCGGCAGCTTTATTTAAATACTGCAAATTAGCCATAGCTTTTTCATATGATTGACCGCGTACCACATCGGCTACCAATCTAACCTTGCGCGGAGACATTCTTAAGTGACGCAGCACAGCTCGAACCTCTTCTACTTTTTTCGGAGAAGTCTCTGGCTTGGTCTTGGTAGTTGTGGTTTTACTAGTTGCCATAATTATTTATTATCAGTCGCCGCAGCTTGAGCTGCCTTACGTTGTTCTGATTCTTTGGCCCCCTCAGCAGCCGCCTGTTCCTTAGCAATCTTTCCACCATGAGTCACAAATTTTCTGGTCGGTGAAAATTCTCCAAGCCTATGCCCAACCATATTTTCAACAATTGCTACCGGGGTGTGCTGCCGTCCATTGTGTACCCCAATTGTAAACCCAACCATCTCCGGAGTAATCATGGAACCTCTGTCCCAAGTCTTGATAACAGTTTTATCGCCAACCTTAAGCTTAGAAATCTTTTTCAAAAGTTTCTGGTTTACGTATGGGCCTTTCTTAAGTGATCGTGACATAAAATTAATTAGTATTATTTTAACGACGCTTACCGCGTTTCTTACGCCGACGAATAATCATCTTATCCGAAGCTTTACCTTTTTTACGTCCGGGCACACCCAAAGCAGGCTTACCCCAAGGAGTTTTCGGATGCTTCATACCAATCGGATGCTTACCTTCACCACCACCGTGAGGGTGATCTACTGGGTTCATAGCCTTACCACGAACAGTTGGGCGACGTCCTTTACCTCGAGTCCGGCCAGCCTTACCTAAACGAACGTGCATAGCGTCTGGATTTGAAACCTGGCCAATTGTAGCTAAACACCCTTCGGGTACCATTCGAACTTCGGTAGAAGGCAAACGTAAATGAGCGCGCCCGCCGTCGATCGCCATAAGCTTGGCCGTGGCCCCAGCACTGCGCACCATTGTACTTCCTCCGCCAGGTACCAACTCAATATTATGAACCAGGGTACCTTGCGGAATTTGTTTTAGAGGCAAACGATTTCCAACTTTTACCTTAATTTCCTTCTCTCGAGTTGAAAGTAATTTGTCCCCCACCTTAACTCCTACTGGAGCTAAACTGTATCGCTTCTCACCGTCGGCATACTGGAGCAATAAGATTCGTGCGCGACGATTTGGGTCATATTCAATAGACTTAACTACCGCTTCGATATCAAACTTGTCCTGACGAAAATCAATCACCCGGATAAACTTCTTGGCTCCCCCGCCGCGATGACGAATAGTAATCCGTCCCGAGTTATTCCGCCCGGACTGAGATTTACGAGGTTTAAGTAATTTTTTATTCGGAGCAACTTTTGTAACATCCTCAAAAGTGTCGACCGAGGCGGATCGGCGACCGGGAGTAGTTGCTTTGTACTTTCTTACTGGCATATATTAAATTAAACTCCTTCGTAAACTTCAATCTTGTCACCTTTTTTCAAAGTAACAATTGCTTTCTTGCGCGCCTTCTTCATCCCTTGACTTCGTCCAAATCGTACTCGACGCCGAGCTATGTTGGCAACTCGAACATTTAATGGGTCAACTCCGTATACCGCTCGGACCGCTTTGGCTATTTCAATCTTATTAGTATTGGTAGCCACTTCAAATACGTACTTATTTAAACTACTCATTTGTGCAGATTTTTCGGTAACTAAGGGTTGAACCAAAATCTTACCGGCCCGGTCAGTTAAACCTAAAACAGTTTTCTTTGTTTCCTTAGCCTGCTCAGTAGTCGGTTCAGACTTTTTTGCTACCGCCTGGCTTTGTTTGGCAGGCGAAGCCTTGGCCGACTCTGACTTACTAGCATCCTTCACCTCAGATTTAACCTCGGGCTTAGCCTCAACTTTTGGACTAGTTTTTTTAAATTTACCTAAAATACCCATATCTTATCCGTAAAGTTCTTTAACTTTTGGCAAAGCTGCCTGCGCTAACAAAATATGATCGTGCTTCATCAAATCAATTACATTTAAGCTGGCTACATTGATATAAGTAATATTTGCTAAATTCCTGGCCGACATATATGCTTTACGATTTTGTTTATCGGACACCAATAATACTTTAGCTGGTTTACCCGATTTTTTAATTAAACCAAGCTTGCCAACCAAAGTAGTCAACTGCTTAGCCTTAATCTCTGACATTTCCAAAGATTCCAAAATAATAACTTTCGAAGCCTTGGCTTTATCAGTCAAGACCATGCGCAAAGCTGCTCGCCGTACTTTGCGATTAATCTTGACTGAAAAATTCCTTATTTTGCTAGGCCCAAAAGTAACTCCCCCACCACTCCAGAGCGGAGAACGAATAGATCCGTGCCGGGCACGCCCAGTTCCTTTTTGTCGCCACGGCTTTTTACCTCCACCCTTAACTTCACTTCGAGTTTTAGTATGTGCCAAGGCTACACGACTATTGGCTTGCTGAGCAATAATTGCCTGGCTGACCACGTCTGGATTAATGTCTACCGCAAAAATAGTCGGATCAAGCTTTTCATTGCCAACTGACTGACCAGTTAAACCAAAAACTTTGGCTGTTAACTCAGTCGCCTTTGTTTGTTTAGGAGGGGTTTGCTTAGTTTTAGTAGTAGCTTCCATATATTATGACTTTGGTTCTTCTTTCTTTTCTATAACTTTTGCCTCTGGCTTTGCTTCAGACTTTTCTTCGGATTTTACTTCTGCCTTTGCTTCAGGTGTAGTCTCTACCTTAACCTCAGATTTAACCTCAGTTTCTTTCTCTGATTCTTTTTTAACCTCGGGCTTATCTTGGGCTAAACTCATTTCACCTTCACCCTTAATACTCAAGAAACCGTTTCGTGCTCCAGGAATTGCCCCGGCTAAATATAAAAAGCCAGCTTCAGTGTCGACATCAACCACCTTAAGATTTTTTATAGTTACCTGATCATCTCCCATATGCCCACCCATACGTTTTCCTTTGTGCACTCGTGAAGGAGTTGCACTGGCACCAATCGAACCAGGCATACGCAATTGGTCTTTATGACCATGAGATGCAGGAGAACCGTGGAAACCATGACGCTTAACCACACCGGCGAATCCTTTACCCTTGCTGGTACCGGTTACGTCAACACGATCCCCGGCGGTAAAGGTAGAGCAATTGAATTTATCTCCCACTTTAAAACTTACTTCACCGTCCAATCGAAATTCTCGTATTTTTTTTAACGGCTCAATTTTCTTGAGATGCCCAACTTGAGGCTTAGCTAATCGGCTGGCCTTGGTCTGACCAAATCCAACCTGAACAGCTTGGTAACCGTCTTTTTTGACATTCTTAATTTGAGTAATAACACAAGGACCAGCAGCCACTTTAGTAACGGCTACTGCTTCGCCCGCTTCGGTATAATGACGGGTCATCTCTAATTTTTTTCCAAGAATGAATTTCATCCTACAAATAAAATTTCTGCCTCACAGACTAGGAGCCAGAATTAAAAACTTAGTGTATTTTTACACTTTAAATTTTCTGGTCTAACTGTGTTTGGCGTTTAACCGCCGGTTGCCTCCTTTTCAAAAAAGGCAATTCCGACAGGCGTGAGAGGTTTTATTTACCCTGTCGGATGACGGGGCGTATATCTTCTCTCAGGTCTGGCGGAATTGGGAAATTACATTTTTATTTCGACGTCGACTCCGGCCGGAAGGCTTAGAGAGGTTAAAGAGTCGATAGTCTTGGGGGTTGGACTAGTAATATCTAATAGTCGTTTGTGAATACGCATCTCGTACTGATCTCGAGCATCCTTATGTACGAAAGACGAACGCATAACTGTGTACTTTTTCTTTTCGGTCGGTAAAGGTACTGGGCCAATTACGGTTGCTCCGCTGCGAACAGCTGTATCCATGATCGTGCGAGTCGACTGGTCTATAATCTTGTGATCGTACGCTTTTATCTTGATCCGGATACGTTGTTTTGGCTCCTCCGTTTTTTTAGGTTTTACTGGTACCTTTTTGACTGCTGCCATCTGAAATAGTTTAAAGAAATTACAGTTTTGAAAAGCTCCCTCGTAAACGAGGGAGCTCAGCTAAATTTATTTAATGATTTTAGTTACTAAACCGGCTCCGATAGTTTTACCACCTTCTCGAATAGCAAAGCGTTGCTTTTCTTCTAGAGCTACCGGGCTAACTAATTTAATCTTTAAGGCAACAGTATCACCAGGCATAACCATTTCAGTACCTTCAGGCAATTCTACACTACCGGTTACGTCGGCGGTACCAATAAAGTATTGCGGCTTATAACCTTTAAAGAATGGCTTATGTCGTCCGCCTTCTTCTTTGTTTAGGATATAAACTTCACCTTCAAATTCAGTATGAGGAGTAATACTTCCGGGCTTGGCTAATACTTGTCCACGTAAAATTTCATCTTTCTTGGTTCCTCGAAGTAAGACACCTGCGTTGTCACCGGCTCGGCCTTCGTCCAAAGACTTGTTAAACATTTCGATACCGGTAACCACTGTTTTAGTGGTTTCTTTAAAACCAATAATTTCAATTTCATCGTTTACCTTTACAATTCCACGTTCGATTCGGCCGGTAACCACAGTTCCTCGACCTTCAATAGAGAAGATATCTTCAATAGGCATAAGGTAATCTTTGTCTACATCTCGCTTTGGCTCAGGAATGTAATCGTCTAAGGCCTTAACTAGATCGGCTAAAGGCTTAGTTTTTTCATCGTCGTCTAAGTTCTCCAAAGCCTGGAGAGCAGAACCACGAATGATTGGAATTTCATCGCCTGGGAACTCGTACTTTTTAAGTAAGTCACGAATTTCTTCTTCAACTAGATCAACTAGTTCAGGATCTGATACCTGGTCAACTTTATTTAAGAAAACAACAATGTTTGGCACACCAACCTGGCGAGCTAACAAAATGTGCTCACGAGTTTGAGGCATTGGACCGTCAGTAGCAGCTACTACTAAAATAGCACCGTCCATCTGGGCGGCACCAGTAATCATGTTTTTAACGTAATCGGCGTGTCCTGGACAGTCGATGTGAGCATAGTGACGAGCGTCACTTTCGTACTCAACGTGCGCGGTGGCAATAGTAATACCACGTTCCTTTTCTTCAGGAGCGTTGTCGATTTGGTCTACAGCCTTGGCGTTTTCAGCCTTACCCTGCTTGTGCAGGTAATTTAATAGAGCCGCCGTTAACGTGGTTTTACCATGGTCAACGTGACCGATTGTGCCGACGTTCAAGTGCGGCTTTCCTCGTTCGAACTTATCTGCCATATCTTTATATGTAATTACTTTAATTTCAGATCTCGTGCCAACTTTTTAAAATTGAGCCAGGACCTGTATTTAATTAGAAAAAATAAAAAGCCAATTCTTGACCTACTAAATACTGCTTCAAATACTAAGTGAGTATATAACAATTTTACCTTTTGTGTCAACCCAGCGACATTAAAATACTACCAATAGAACAATATTTAGTAAATTTTGGCTAATACTAGCGAATTAAATAAAAATACTTAATCAATAGGCTCAAAATAATAACGATCCTCGCTTACCTCCTCGGCCGATGCTTCTGATTCCTGGCCAGCAATACTCTCAAAAGACATAGCATCAACGTCAGTTGATTCTGTTTCTGGGGTCGGAAAATCAACATTATCAGAGCTACTAAAATCTTCGGTTGTATCGTTAGTTGAACCAACTAATGGCTCCGACATTGCGTTCTCTGAAAGCGAACCTTCTACTGCTTCTCCAGCATCATTTTGCCCGACTTTCCAATTGGCTATGTCTCGATTGATCTTAGTTAACAACTCTTCCTCGGTCAGATTATGTAAATCATCTCGCTCGAGAACCAAGGCGGTATATTCCTCAAAAGGTACTAGAACAAACTTTGGCTCACCGTTCTCGTCGACAACCAAACACTTATCCCCAGTTCTGTTAATAAAATTTGTAATTTGTTTAAAATTTGCTGGCATAGGCTTTTTTAGTTAATTAAGCGCTGCCTTTTAAAATCGTAAGACTTTTAAGTTGGCTTGTAGATTAGCATAAAGTAGATAGGCCGGTAAAGAAAAAACCCAGACATCCTTTTCGCAAGGGCGCTGAGTTGATGTATTTAAAATAGCTTAATTTTTTTATTTAGTCAACTAAAAAACTCCCTCCACTTGCTCATTTATAAAAACCTGCTACTATACGCACACTATAATGCTCTTTACCAAACTAAAGGGGGTCAGTCATAGATCTAATTACGGACGAAACTACAAACTGTTTAGGAGAACAATCATGTCAGGGGAAAGAAAATTGGTAATGTTCGGCACCGATGGTCCGAATAGAGAGACCGTTCACATGCTAGATTCGTTTCATGGAGAGACTGTTTTCCATGACATCGAACCAG
>CAXGXT010000003.1:0-13326 GCA_964013765.1 uncultured bacterium
AAAAGATACATCATATTCTTTGGGTAACGATTTGGCATGCGACACAAGTGCAGTCTCGCTTCCGCCGTGAGGGCCATCAGCACCTTCTTTTAGTAGAGGATACGCATATGCCCCAATAAAACAAACTTTAAAATGCTTCATTAAAGTAGTCATTCTTTAAAAATACTTTGGCCTTATAAATATAAATTAAAGCAAAAATTGTGTTGGCAATAATAGTTGTAGTAATAGCACCGTAAATTCCCCAGATAGGTATTAAAATATATAGTAAGCTTAAACTTATAAAAGCCTTTATGGTTAAGGCAATTGTGACTGTTTTTGCGCCACGGACTCCTTGCGAATGGAGCAGTGCTTGGTAGATTAAATAAATTACTGACAGCGCATTACTTAAGGCAAATAGAATTATTAAACTTGGAAGTAAAACATATTCTTGACCGAATAACCGTACGGTAGCGTAGATCAAAATGACTGATGCAATAAAAATTATTGGAAAAGAACGAATCAAGCCACGGCGAAGCAATTTGAATATTAGTCTTTTATCTTTAGTTCCAGAAATAGCCGGAAAGTATACTTTATAAAAAGGTGTAAAAATTCTATTCATAAAAAGATTAGATCCTGTTAAATATGCCCCATAAATTCCAACCCAATATAAAGAAGTCATTTGATTTAGAAAAAAAACGTAGGCTTTCGAGGCAATTACCCCAGTTATAGCAGCAAAGAAAATAAGTGTCGTATATTTTAGCATCTGTTTAGCCATAGTAAGGTCGATTTTTATTTTGAATCTTTTTTTCGGTCCTAAAATGTAGACCATAGCAGCCCCAAATATACCAAGTAGTGTCGATAACGTAATAGCGACGTGAGTATACTGAGCACTAAAAATTAAGATTGAAAAAGTTATTAAAAGTATAATTGACTGAAAAATGTTTGACTTAACTAGTATTTTAAAATTATTTAGGCCTCTATGGCAGGCTTCGTAAATAACCATCAGAGTGGAGAATATTCCCATTACTAGAGCCCACCAAAAAAGTTCATTAGACAGTCCCAACCATTTTATCCAGATTGATTTGGTAACAATTAGGCTAACTGAAGCGGTCAGGGTGGTCACAAGTAATATTAGGCTTAGGGTTTTAACTATCTCGTATTTTTTATCAGGGTGTTTCGGTAACTGGCGCTGCATGGAGATATCCAATCCGTAATTGAATAGGACAGAAAATATTGCGGCAGCATTTATAATTAAAAGATAGCGTCCAAATTCTTCAGGGCCGATAATTCTGCCCGCCGCAATCATTACTGGAAAAGCGATTACCCCGCCAATCATGGGGGCAATTAAGGAGTAATTTAAATTTTTTATTAACTGAGTATTATTAGAAATCTCAATTCCGAAAATTTTAAATATTAAATTTTTAGTTAAGTTTGTCACAAGTTTATTTAAGATAGACCCATTTTTTGTGGAAGGGGTACATAATAGTGGTGGCAAGTAATCTTTTTGCCCAGGGAAGCTCGTGTTTCCATTTTTCGTCTTTGGTTATCTCGGTTGGTGGGTTTAGTTTAATTACATTTCCATCTAGATTGTGACGAAATGTTGTATTGATAGTTTGCAATGGATTGTCTAGGTTGAGATTAATATTGGTTAGGCTTTTTATTTTATTCAAGAATGGTTTTGGGTCTCGGCAAAATTTTTCATAACTGATGTGAATCCTGTGGGGGTTATTTTTTAAAAGTCTCGAAATACTTAAATTTGTAAATACCCATAAAAGCAAAGCTCGGCCAAAATTATTATTTTTTAAAGACCACTTTTTGTTACTTGATCTGCATAAAGAATTAATTACCCCTCGCCCATCTCTGACAAGAAAGATTGGAAAAATTTCTAAGCGCGTGTTATTCAAAATATTCCGGAGACGAATAGGGGATTTAGATGAATCAACTAGGTATTCGACCTTGCTATTACTTTCTTTAGCTGATGCGATTGCCGCTGAGTATAATTCATAATCGTCATACGATCTATTTTTTATTTTAGATTGCTTGGGGGTTAGAATAAATTTTAACAAACTAAAATTATTATGAGCAGAATTCGATTCGTCATAATTAAAGGCTACGCGCTCATTAACATTTTTCCAAAAAATACACTCGTCAAGAAATTTACCACAGGTACAATGGTAGTTAGGTTTTTTTATTTTTGCGCCTTGTTTAGCTCGATAGTTAGCATAGCTAGACACTTCACCTAAGCTAAAGGCTTCGGGGGCACTTCCTAGAATCATATCTAGTAAGGTAGAGCCGCTTCGTGAAGTGCCGGCGATGTAGATTATTTTAATTTTTTCAGGCATTAGTTAATTCTTTAGCTTCTTTGTATAGGCCAATGAATGACTGGGCCATTTTTGACCAACCCATTTTTCCTGCCTTAGCCCTGCTAGTTTGAGCCATATTTTGGCTTAATTGTTTATCTAAATTTAACTCGCCAAGTACTCTTGCGATGGCTAGTGCATTTTTTGTAGGTATTATAATCCCGTTAGTTTCATCAACCAACTCGTGAGTACCCCCAATATTTGTAGTAATAATTGGTAGTCCACAGGCCATTGCTTCCAGTACACAATTACTCATACCTTCATTAAGAGAGGGTAAAACAAATACATTGGCTTGCTGGTAGTATTTATCCATTTGGTCTGTAGCAATTAAGCCAGTAAATTCTACTTTGTCTGATATTTTTAGAGTATCAACTTGCAATTTTAGTTTTTTATAAAGTGGTCCTTCACCAACCAAGATAAGCTTGGCCTTAGAATTTTTTTTTGAAAATATACCGAAGCCTTCAATTAAATATTGTAAACCTTTTCTTTCAACTAATCTGGATGTCGACAGGACTACAAATTTTTCATTTTGATTTTTTTGGGTGGGATGATACATATTTAAATCAACTCCATTCGGGATTATCTGGTAGTTATGATTTGGTAGAGTTTTTTTAGCTAATTCAATCAAAGCTTTTGAGTTTCCAATTACAATCTTGGATTGCTTCCAAATTTTTTTACTTAACCTTCTTAAAACAAATTTATCGAGCCACGCAAATCTGGGATCAAATCCGGGAACGTCGCTCCCGCGCAATGAAACGATGTAGGGCTTTTTTAGTAACCAAGCAATAAAACCGCCCGGCACGCTAAACCATCCGTCAACTACATCATATTTTTTTTGCCGACAAAGTTTTTTAGCAAGTAAATACGCTTTTATGGTATACAAAAAAATGTTCGTTCGACTTTGATGGTGTAGATTACCTTGCTTTCCGACATTTAATTTATATACGTTAATGTTCTGATAAAGTTTAGTCAGAGAATTTTTTTTATTTGGAGAAGATGTGATCAGGTCGATAGATAAGTTTGGTTCAGTTGAAAGTTCTCGAATAAGATGGAAAATTGCGTTAGCCGAACCTCCTCCCAAAGGAGGATATTCATAGCTAAGAATTAACACCCTTAACATCTTATTCGTTATTGATAATATTTTTTATACTGTAAGGTTTTGATTTGTTTGCTCGGTAGTAGTTTTTTAAGGCTACGTCGGCAAGTAAGCCGGACACAATAAGTTGGATACCGGTAAAGACCATAAAAAATCCGACCATTGGCCAAGTGCTAGTATGAGGCCAATTAATATTAAATATTTGTATAAATAATAAGAAGAGTAAAAGCCCTGAGCCGGCCGTGCCAATAGTTAGTCCAAGCGAGCCAAATATATGAAGTGGTCTAGTTGAAAATTTTCGCCAAAACCAGACCGAACCCATATCTAGAAAACCTTTTAGAATTCGCGAGGCTGTGTACTTGGTAACTCCGTTGGTACGTGGTCGGTGGTCAATTTTTATTTCTGTAATTTTAAACCCCTGCCAAAGAAGTAATCCGGGAATAAAACGATGCATTTCTCCGTAAAGGTCTAGGTTGGCTAAGCACTCTTTACGAATTGCTTTAAAGCCACAACCGGAATCGTGAATATGGTCGTCAATTAGGAAGTGTCTTAGGAAGTTAGCAACTCTTGAAATAATTTTTTTACTAACTGGATCATTTCGTTGCCATCTCCAACCCGTGACTACATCGAATCCTTCTTCAATTTTGTTAAGCATAGCAGGTATGTCGGAAGGATTATTTTGTAAGTCTCCATCCATGGTAATCACAATATTACCTTGGGCGATTCTAAGCCCCGCGTCTAAGGCAGCCGTCTGTTGAAAGTTTTTTCGAAAGTTAATGATTTTAATTGGTCGAAGTTTTTGAAGAGCGGATAAAGTATTGTCAGTAGAACCGTCATTGACAAAAATTATCTCATAAGATTTACTGAGTGGAGTTACAGTGTTGATTATTTCTGTATGAAGTTGGGTGACATTACCTTCTTCATTGAAGACCGGTATAACAAATGAAATATCCATAATGTTTGTCAGATCGTTTGCTTGGTTATTAGCCTAATGCTAGAATGTAGGCTATACATTGATAAGGTGGTACCTGTGTATAGTTCGGTTATATTACCACTACCGAGATCCTTTGGAAAATATCGCTAATTTAAGTTAATAATAATTATTTGAAAGGGGGTGAGACTATGGCAGATATGCTAATTGTCAGCTCAAAAGTCAAGGCTCACATCAAGTCACAAGGATGTGCTACCTCAGCCGACGCTTTAGGTGCAATCAACGATAAGGTTGTAGCTATGTTAAATGAAGCTTGTGGACGTTGCCAAAAGAACAAGCGTGCAACCGTAAAGCCTCAAGACGTTTAATTTGATTTTACGATCGTGAAAAAATAAAACTCCGCGTTTGGCGGGGTTTTATTTTACATTAATTTAAAATTATCAGTTGTCCCTCTTGTGCCAAGAAACGCTTATTATTTGTGAAAAAGTATAGAAAATTAAGAATAAAAGTATTGGGATTAATGTATTTAAATATCTCGGTAGAGCATGAATTAAAGAAGTGGCTGCCAAGGTAATTATAGTAAATCCAATAATTGGCCAAATTTCGGGTGCTACTTTACGTCTTTGTTTCCATAATGAGTAGCTTGTTACGATAAGAAATGTAAATAAAACACCATTGACGAACATATAACCCAGAGTAGCCGGTCTTTGTAGAGTATTAGTGTGAGGATACGCAAACCAAAGTCGTCCAAAATTAGTAAGCCAATTATAAAAATATTTTTGCGGATACAGTTTAATATTTTCTATAGCTTTTTGGGTAAATAATTCAGCCTGTTTAACATGGTCATCTTGCGGAAGGGTTAAGAAAAATTCTTTGTGAGGAGCGTATATTTCCTCCTGGAACACTCTATTATTGTTTTTCCAATCGCCATATTGTTCTGGATAGGGGTTACTTGCCCAGTATAACGATGAACCACCCACGTAGGACCAATAAAATATTTTTCCAGTAGCCTGATAAGTTTTTATTAAGTATGGGGTGCATAAAAGTAAACTGAGTCCCAGGATAATCATAAATTTTTTCCATCCCCTCCATCTATATGAAAATAATAGAGTCATGATTATGGCGATTATTATGATGTAAGCAAAAATTACTTTTGTTAATATTAAAAAAGCTAGGATAATTGAAGCGGTGATTATTTGTTTTCTTTTTATATTTTCCGAAGGCCTAACAATCTGATACATTAGAGTGCTAACCAAAAAAATTGTAGCCGGTTCTGTAAGTACTTTAACCGCTTCGGGGAAGAAGGTTGGGTATAGACCAAATATATAAGAAAAGATTATCGCAGATTTTTTTGAGGTGTAATGCTTGAGAGTCTTATAGAAAAAGATTGTGGCCAAAAAGATAAAAATTAAATTTAAAAAGCGTATCCAAAAGAGGGAAGCCCCAGCAGATACTAATGGCCAAATAATAAATGGATATCCCGGGCCATTGGCAAGTAATAATTTTTCTGGATTTACAAAACCTTGCCATAGGTTCTGGGCATGAAATATATACCTGGTTTCATCACCCACTGGTTCAGATCCAAATATAAGAAGAATTAGAATGTAGACTAAAATGAGCGGGGTTAATTTTATGATATAATTTGATTTATTTGTTTCAGAAATAATATTCATCAATTTTTTTACTATGTATTCTATCCGTGGAAGAGTAGGAGACGTTAAATAGCTTAATATTAAACAAAATAAGTCTTATTTTCAAGTATGGTTTAGATGGACTAACGATATATGAAAATTATTCAAAGAGTTATCAAGCGATTTCAGCCTTATGGCTATCTCCCAAAAAGATATTCTCAACTATATAAAATAGTGAATCGTGTCATGCCAATAAATATTATTGAGATTGGTACCTGGAATGGTGATAACGCTATACGCATGATTAAAATTGCTAAAAAGTATCATCCAAAAAAATCTATTAATTATTTTGGTTTTGATTTATTTGAGAACTTAAGCCAGAAAAAGTTAAAGGACGAAATGAGTTTACGACCACTCCATAAAAAAGAATTTTACGAAAAGCTAGGTAAAACAGGGGTTAACGTACAACTTTTTCAAGGAGATACTATTTTAACCCTACCTGAAGCTTTAAAAAATTTACCTGTACCGGATTTAGTTTTTATTGATGGAGGGCATAGCTTGAAAACCGTTGCTTCGGATTGGAAAAATATTAAAAATATAATAAGTAGCCAAACGGCCGTGATTTTTGATGATTACTGGGTCAATCAGACTTCTGCAGGCTGTAAGCCATTAATCGATTCTATTGATAGAGTTATTTATGAGGTAGATATTTTACCAATTTTTGATATACATGACAGCCAGCGTTTGGGGAAAAGAGTGACCCATATGGTAGAAGTGAGGGTAAAAAAGTAAGAAAATCATAGTTTACATTTCGTATAATTCGTGGTAGAATTCGGCATTAATTAATTTATAAATTATGAGTGACTGGGAAATTTTTTTTGAAGAGAAAATAGGCGAGATCGCCAAAGAAGATTATATTGTGGATATTGGCGGGGGACTAAAGTTTGGAAAGGGTTTATCGCAGTACGAAAAACTTTTTGAATCAAAAAAATACGTTGTGCTAGACAAAGAGCCTTCGTACAATCCCGATATAATCGGCGACATTCACGATTTACCCTTGGAAACAAATAGCGTTGATGCAGTTGTGTGCAAGGCTGTTTTAGAGCACGTCGAACAACCTTGGTTAGCGGTCAAAGAAATTCACCGGGTACTTAAACCAGGCGGTAAGGCATTATTTTATGTGCCTTTTTTGTATCCTTATCATGCCGAACGAGGTACTTATAAAGATTTTTATCGATTTTCAAAAGACGCTGTCGAATACTTGTTCGGTAATTTTTCAAATTTAGAATACGTTAAGGTCCGAGGGTTTTTTGAAACCTGGTTTTATTTTTTACCTGGCCGAATTAAAAAAGTCTTATCACCGGTCGGACGAGTCTTGGATCGTTTTATTCAACAGTCTGGTAATCAGACTTCAGGATTTAATATTTACGTAATTAAATAATTTGTTTATATGCCGCGAGCATTAATTACAGGCATAACTGGGCAAGACGGTTCATATCTGTCTGAATTTTTAGTTTCCAAAGGTTACGAAGTTTTTGGTTTGGTTCGCCGCACCAGCGCCGATCCACTAGAACGCATTAACGATATAGTCAAAGAGGGTTCCATAACTTTGTTGTCCGGTAATTTACGAGATTTGTCTACCATCCGTTTAGCTATGGAAAAAGCCAAGCCGGATGAAGTATACAATTTGGCCGCCATGTCGCACGTGGGTGTGTCTTTTGATTGCCCCGACGAAACTTGGGAAGTGAATTACTACGGGGTAGGCCGTGTAATTAACGAAGCCCTGCGAGTTAATCCAAAAGTTAGTATTTACCAAGCGTCTACTAGCGAGATGTTTGGTTCGACTCCGCCGCCGCAAAATGAGCAATCTAATTTTGCACCGGTTAGTCCTTACGGTGAGTCAAAACTTAAGGCTCATAATGATTTCGTTAAACAATATCGAGAAAAGCATAATGTTTTTGTATGTGCCGGAATATTGTTTAATCATGAATCACCACGGCGTGGAAAACAGTTTGTAACTCGTAAAGTGACCAATTCTTTGGCCAAGATCGCTCTTGGGTTGCAGGAAAATTTTGCGGTGGGAAATCTTGAAGCCACCAGAGACTGGGGCTTTGCCGGTGATTACGTTAAGGCCATGCATAGTATGCTCCAGCAGGATAAACCAGAAGACTTTGTGATCGCGACTGGCAAAAGTCATTCGGTTAGACAATTGATTGAAGTTGGGGCAAAAGCACTCAATTTAGATTTGCATTGGGAAGGCAGCGGGTTAGACGAAGTAGCCAAAGATTCTTCTGGCGTTGTCCGTGTAAAAGTAGATAAAAAGTTTTATCGCCCAGTTGAAGTTGACGATTTAAGGGGGGACAGTAGTAAAGCTCAAAAAGCTTTGGGCTGGAAACCTGAAGTTAGTTTTGATCAGTTGATCGAGATGATGGTCAAGGCAGATTACGATTCTTTAAAAAAAGAAATAGGTACAGACGAGGGGAAGGTAGGGAAGTAAAAGTATGACCATTTGTTTTTTTGGAAATTACATTCACGATTATCCAAGAATGAATGTTTTTCGTCTTGGCCTTGCAAAAAATAATGTAAAAGTTATTGAATGCCATACCAGAAAAACCGGTTTGGCAAAATATATATCTTTATACAAACAGCATAAGGCAGTTAAAAAAGATTATGATTTTTTGTTGGTCGGAATGGGTGCGTACACTTTAACTTGGTTTGCAAAATTGATAAGTAAAAAACCAGTGATCTTTGATGCCTTTGTATCGGTTTATATTACAAACGTACATGACCGGCAATTAGCCGGACCTAAAAGTTTGAAAGCTAAGTATTTTAAATTCTTAGATAAACTTGGCTGTCGGTTTGCTGATAGGGTATTACTGGATACCCAGACTCAAATTGATTTCTTTATTAATAATTATAAGTTAGCAAGATCAAAATTTATTAGAGTCCTGGTTGGATCCGACGATTCTATTTTTTTTCCAAACCCAAAAGTAAACAGTGATAAAGAAAAATTTATAGTCCATTGGCACGGGCATATCGTACCTTTTCACGGCGTCGGTATTATCTTAAAGGCCGCTGAGTTGTTAAAAGACAATAAATCAATTGAGTTTCAAATTGTAACCAGGTTTAACAGTAAATACCGTAAGCTGCGCGATCAAGCAGAAAAGTTAAAACTAGATAATCTTAAATTTCATCCGGAGACCGATTATAAGGGAATTGCGAAGTTTATAAACCAATCCGATATAGTTTTAGGAGTGTTTAATGATAATTTAAAAAGCCAAGTGGTTGTACCAAACAAAATAGTAGAGGCCGCAGCTTGTAAGAAGCCAGTGATTACCATCAAAACTAAAGCCGGTCTCGAGGTTTTTTCTGAGCAATCGATCGAGTTTATCAAACCTAATGACGCCGAGGCGTTAGCCGAGGCTATTGCTAAACTTTATAAAAATGAATCAAGTCGTCAAGATTTGGCCAACAATGCATATCAAATTTTTCAGTCTCAACTTACACCTAAAGTAATAGTCAAGAATTTTATTGAGTCATTAAAGTCTGTATGAGACTAATTTATATCGCCAACGCCAGGATCCCGACCGAAAAAGCACATGGCTTACAGATTATGAAAATGTGTGAGGCATTTGCGGAAGAGAGCACAGAGGTAGAACTTGTACTGCCGACTCGGCGCGATCCGAAATTTAATTCAGTCGAACCGTTTAAGTATTATGGAGTTGAAAAGAATTTTGACATTAATAAAATTAAAACCGTCGATCCTTGGTGGTTAATTTGGGGGCCAAAGGGAATTTATATAAAAGTTCAGTTAATTTTATTTTCTCTTAAAGTTAGAACGTATTTAAGCAAGAAAAAAATTGAGGCTGACGATATTTTGTATACACGAGATGAATATTTACTACCTGTTTTACAAAGTGTGGCATCTTCGACCCGAGTTATTTGGGAGGCACATAATTTACCCAGAAACAAGGCTCGGTATCTAAACTATTGGAAAAAATGTCACAAAATTATTGCTATTACAACTGGATTAAAAAATGAATTGGTGGCTCTTGGCCTAGATCAGGGAAAAATATTAGTTGCACCGGACGGAGTAGACTTGAAAATTTTTTCGGCTGCTTCAGATCCAGATAAGGTAAAGGCAGAATATGGTTTGCCAGCTGATCATAAGCTAGTAATGTATGTTGGGCACTTGTATGAATGGAAAGGCGCGCAAGTTTTGGCTGACGCAGCAGGTCATTTACCTGCTAATGTATCAGTCGTTTTTGTTGGTGGTACTCCGACCGACTTTAGTAGATTTAAAGAGCAAAATAATTCTAAAAGTAATATACATTTTATTAAGCACCAGCCGCCGAGTAAAATCCCTGGGATATTATCTGCCGCCGATGTTTTGGTGCTGCCAAATTCCGGACGAAGTAAAATTGGAAGTACATTTACTTCACCCATGAAACTTTTTGAGTACATGGCAGTTAAAAAACCAATTGTTGCATCTAATTTAGAATCTATAAAAGAAATTCTTTCCGATAAAAATGCAGTTCTGGTTAAAGCAGATGATTCGAAATCTTTATTAATGGGAATCGAAAAAGTCATTAAAGACAAAAATCTAAGCGATAATATTTCTGAACAAGCGTATCGAGATGTTCAAGATTACACTTGGCAAAAAAGAGCAAAAAGTATTTTTTCTTCCCTTTTGAAGTAAAGGCCCAGTAATAATCATTAAGCTTGCTAAATTAGGATAAAATTGTTATAGTTTTCCTTCGTTTTAGTTAAGGGTCGGTTTATTCATGATTTGAGTAAAAGCTTAAAATAAGGTAGTGTATACGCTATTAAACATTATTTAAAAACAAGTTTTAAACTAAATGGAATCAGAAAAAAATAAAATTTTTAATCCCGGTGTTGACCGGGTTTTAGTGGCTCAGGCTGTTTTTGATCAAGCGGAAATGGACGCTGTCCAAGAAGTATTAAAAAAAGGTTGGCTCGGGCCAGGGGAGGCAAGTGCAGAATTCGAAACCAAGATTGCCCAGCTATTTGGCAAAAAGTATGGTTTGTTTGTAAATTCTGGAACTTCGGCCAACATTGTGGCTATGGAAATAGCTAATTTGCCAAGAGGTTCAGAAGTAATAACTCAAGCCTGTACCTTTCCAGCAACTCTTTCTCCTATAATTTTTTCTGATCATATTCCTGTTTTTGTGGATTCATTAGTTGGCACATACAACATTGATGTAGATCAGATTGAATCGGCCATTTCAGAGAAGACTAAAGCCATATTTATTTCGCACGCTGTGGGAAACATTAACGATATGATTCGAATCCGGGAAATTTGCGATAAGCACGGTTTGTTATTTATTGAAGATTCTTGTGATACGCATGGTAGTAAGTATCAAGGTGAAGCACCAGGAAAGTGGTCCGACATTACAACCACAAGTTTTTATGCGTCTCATAATATCACTGCTGGCGGTGGGGGAGGTATGGTTATGGTTAATAGCGAGGCTATGATTAAAGACGCCAAAGTGGTCCGAGATTGGGGACGAGCATTACCAGAAAATTACGATGAAAATATTGACGAGCGTTTTGATTTTAAAGTCGACGGTATCCCTTACGACGGTAAGTTTACTTTCCTTAAGCTTTGTTACAATTTTAAGCCAGTAGAAATGCAAGCCGCCTTTGGTTTAGTTCAATTAGAAAAACTTTCCAAGTTTAACGAAATTAGAAAAAAGAATTTTGCCAGGCTTTATGAATTTTTTAAGAATTATCCCGAGCATTTTATTTTGCCAGAGACTTTGCCAGAGACCGACATAGCCTGGCTGGCATTTCCACTGACAATTAAAGAAGGTTCATCAATAAACAGAAAAGAGCTGCTTACTTATCTCGAAAATAATAAAATCCAAACCAGACTTCTGTTTTCAGGTAATGTTTTACGACATGTGCCGTACAAGAGTATTCCGCACCGTAAAGTAGGTGATCTAAAAAATTCTGATTTTATTATGAAGAATACTTTTTTAATTGGACTTAATCACTCGCTAACCGATGAGATGATAGATTACGTTACAGATAAGTTTAAGAATTATATAAAATGAAATTATCGGATTACGTAATGCAGTTTTTGGTTGATCAGGGTATCGGCCATGTTTTTTGTATAAGTGGTCACGGAAATCTTCACCTTCTAGATTCTTTAGGGAATAACCCAAAACTTGAACATGTTTGTACGCAGCACGAACAAGCCGCTGCTACAGCTGCCGAGGCTTACGCCAAAGTTACAAATAATTTAGGGGCCGCCTTAGTTACAACTGGTCCCGGGGGTACAAACACTATTACGGGAGTGGCTGGGGCTTGGCTTGATTCAGTCCCTGTATTTTATATTTCCGGCCAAGTAAACAGAAATGAAAGAATTAGGGAAACTAAAGTTCGTCAGTTTGGTGTCCAAGAGTTAAATATTGTTGACGTGGTTAGCCCAGTCACAAAATATGCGGTGACTGTGATTGAACCCGAAAAAATAAAATATCATTTAGAAAAAGCGTTACATTTAGCTAAGTCAGGTAGACCCGGACCGGTTTGGCTAGACATTCCACTAGATGTTTCTCATGCCGATATCGATCCCGATGAACTAGAAAGTTTTTCTGCTCCCGAAGATGCTAAGTCTCCGGACAATAACTTATCTTCTTTAGTTAAAGAAGCCGTTGAGCTCCTATCAAAAGCAAAGCGACCGGTAATTTTAGCCGGAGTAGGCATTAAGCGCGCTGGAGCGATTAATGAATTTACAAGTTTAGTCAAAAGGCTAGGAATACCTGTATTATGTACATATAGTGGAGCAGACTTAATTGCCGACGATAACCCTTTGTCGTTTGGTCGACCGGGAGTTAACGGAATGCGTTCAGCAAATTTTGTTGTTCAAAATTCAGATTTAGTTTTAAGTATAGGGACTAGGCTAAATACGACCATCACTAGCAGTCGTCCAGAAACCTTTGCGCGCGCGGCCAAAAAGATTGTGGTAGATATAGATGAGAACGAACTTAATAAGAATTGGGTTAAAGCAGATGTCGCTGTAAATACGGACGCTAAATTGTTTTTAGTTGAATTTCTTAGTCAGTTAGAAAGTTATTCTAGCCAAGTTGACGACAAGTGGTTAGAAAAATGTCAGGCTTGGAAACAAAAGTATTCGTCTGTTCTTCCAGAATATAATGATTTAAAAGACAAAGTAAACTCGTTCTTTTTTCTAGATAAGTTAAGTGAGGAGATGGATAGCAGCGACGCGTACATTCACGACATGGGTAGTAGCTTTTCTTGTTCGATGCAGACTTTTAAAGTTAAAGAGGGTCAGTTTGTTTCTTC
>CAXGXT010000004.1:0-12590 GCA_964013765.1 uncultured bacterium
GGCTGGCCCATTTCTTGGGTAAGCATCAGAATCGAGTAGTGACGGTTCCAACTTTCACTGGGTCTCCGGGGAATTGTTGGTCAAGCTTTTTCTTGTTTCCGCCACTGCCGGGTGATATCGGTGGTTACGATCTGCCCGATATTCGTCAGCTCAGCATGGAATTGCTGGTTGAGCGTTTTCAGAAAGTTTTTGACGCGGCTCGTTTGTACGAGACCAAGATCGGACTGGAGGCACATCCGAGCGAGCGAGCCATGGGTGATATTCGTTCGGCACGAGAGCTTCTCGATTTCGTGATCAAAGCTGGATATGGTGACGTGTTTGGGTACAACTATGACCCAAGTCACATGGTTTGGCAAAACGTTGATTACGTGCAGTTTATCCGAGAGTTTGCGGACTTTATCTGGTCGGTGCATCTTAAAGGTGTTTCTGTGGCCAAAGGTTTTACCCCCAACGGACTCTTGGGTGGTCACGCCGACATGGGTGATCCAGGTAATAGCTGGAATTTTGTCACCTCGGGTTCGCGTCGAGATGCTTGCAATGCCGAAGAGGTCATTGTGGCGCTCAATCAGGCTGGTTATAGTGGAGCGCTAAACATCGAATGGGAAGACAATGACGAGGAGCAGCTCGAAGGAGCAGGTAAGGCGTTGGGTAATCTGCGGGATGCGGATTTGACTCCCAGTGCTCAGAAGCATGATGAGACCCTGGTGGTTTAAGAGTGACCAAAGACTAGAGGTCTTCAGTTCATATTGAGGAAAGTGAGGAAATTCGACCCGTCGGACGTGGCTTTCATGTCCGTCGGGTTTTTTATTTTACTCCAAATGAGTAGCCGGAATAGCAAAGATGCTTGTACCGTCTAGTAAATATATTTCACGTTTATCCTCATTTATCGTTACATTTTTTAGATTATTTAAATTTGGAGTTATATACTGGCTAACCAATTGACCGTTTTTATCTAGTACAACTATACGTTTTGTTGGTGGGTCTAAGACGTATAGGAATTCGGAGCCTATAGGCGTAGTAATGCTAGTAGGTCCAGAAAGTTTAGGATCCAAATCTAGGGCGCTAAATTCAGTTGGCTCACCATTCTCGTAGCGACTAATTTGACCATTACGTCCCAATAAATATATAGAACCGTCAATAGCCAAGTCATTTACGTCAGTTAAATCGGTACTGGTACTTAACCATTCGTCTGGACCTCTTATGCCTTCTCCAATCAGTCGGTATCTTAAAATTTGGCCTCCGGCAATATCAATAAAATAAAGGCGTTCATTGTAGTGTTCGACTGCAATTGAACCTGCCCCCGAAGGGAGTTCGATTGGTAAAGAAGTAAATTCATCTACAGAATTGTTATATATAAATAGCCTATTGTCTCGATTAATTAAGTATAAGATTTCTTGACTATTACTTGTGGCCAGATTTACTGATCCTAGAATATTCGCTGGAGGAAAAGCGGAGGTTAGTTGTCGATTATTTATATTAAGTTTAGTTAAAGAGTCATTCCGTAAATTTTGAGTTAACAATTCTTCAGACAGTAGTTCTATAAAGTCAGCCAGGTTTACTTCGGCATCAAGATTGGCAAAGTTTGCAATTTGTACCGGCTGGTCAATAATTTGTTCATGTCGGAGTTCACTCAGAAGACCCTCGATACTGACCTTCATTTCGTTTAAGGCTTGTCTGTATGCTTTATTGGGAGCCTTAAGTTTATTTAAATCATCACGGGCAGCGATTAGCATGGTTCGAGCTCGTCCTTCATCCCGATAGATTAAGCTAGCCTCGGCTTCGTTTTTGGTATCAGTAATGGCGTTTAGGCTGGTAGTAAATGTCAGCCTTGTGGCTTCCCGATGACGTTTAACATTTAGGCTAATTACACTTGTCGCCAAAGTGACTAAGGCAATTAAAATTAAAACTAGGGCTAACTGTCTGCGACCTGGCAAGCGTTTAAACCAACTAGCTATTCTATATAGCAAATATTGACCAAGTTCTGAAAGTCGATGTGCAATTTGCCTTGCTTGGCGTGTCCCTGCATTTGTACCTTTCTCACGAGAAATAGAACGCTTGATCGGAGGTGGTGGAGCGATCGGTAGTTTCGGAGATTTTTTGGGAGTATCTTCTGGAGACGATTTTAGTTTTAAGGGTTTTAATTTTCCAGTTTCATTTTTTTGTCTAGGTACAATTACTGAAATTTTACTCAAGTATTTACGCGCACCTTGAGATATATTGTTTACTTGTTTTTTTATTTCCGGAACTAAGGTTGGAGTTAACATTTTTTCTGTAGCAGATTCAGTAGTAACCAAATCTCTCATTGAGTCGCGGGTGGCAGCTTCTTGGTAATCAAATTTTTCTATTGCCTCATTGGTAACTGGAGCCGGCGCGGTGCTGCCTTCGAGTTTTATAATTAAAGCAGTCATGCTGGCTGCGTTGTTCACCTCTTGGAGTAGAAGTTTAAGGTTTTGGGAAGCATCAGCACCGTCTTGGCTAGTGATAACATTCTTTATTTTTTCTAAAGAAAGGTAGTCTAGGACTGGATCGTTACAAAAGAATAATGTATCGGACAGGTTTAATCGGCCATTAAGAATTTGAGCAAAGAATTTAATCGGTTGAGGAGGGCTGAGCTCAGCTTTACTTCTATCCATAATATCTATAATCTGGAAACTTCCCTGACTACGATGGTGAAAAACAAAAGCATTACTCCGTCCCGCCGGCGCAAAAAATATTTTTTGCTTACGGACAACGCCAATCATGGCGATACTATTTTTTAAATCAACTCTTATTTTTTCACGCTGCAGCATTTGGGCAAAGCTAGAGTTGAGTCTTTGTAAGGCACGCTCAAAATGTTCTTCAACGTTTGGTTGCTCGGTACCTTGGCTACCACGGCCGTAGAACGCGTCCTTAATATCGGCAATTAAATGATCAAGTAGTTGGCCGACTTTGGCGTCTTTAGTTTTGAATTCGAAATAACCAAACAAACGACCCACGCGCTCAACTTGTCTAGCTGATGGTTTACTAAGAAAGGCACGACTAATAAAGCCGGTAGCTTTCCCAGTTTGTAGGACTAAGGGGTTTATTTTAGCCTTTATGTTGGACGGCATGTGATACTACTTGCTATTTTATTGATTTTCTTGCTAATCTATACTTCAATATTATACAATAAGTTTACCTAGCTCGTATATGCGGGCTCAATTTAATAAAATATGCTTGAACAACTTTTTGGTTCAAAGGCGAGGGCACTTTTGCTTCGCCATTTTTTAAATCATAATGGCACGCCGTTTTATTTGCGCCAACTCGCGCGGGAGTTAGGGCTGCAATTAAATTCGGTTAGGCGTGAAGTCATTAACCTTGAAAAGTTTGGAATCGTTTCTAGTCAAGAACCGGCAGAGTCTGAAGACGCAAAAACCAATATTAAGTCTAGAAAGAAACCAAAGACTGCCGCTAAAAAATCTGTCAAAGCTAAGCTGGCCAAAAAATTCTATACCGTTAACGAAGACTTTTTACTCTACCCAGAATTAAGAGCCTTGATGGTCAAGTCTCAGTTGTTGACTGAGCGAAAGTTGATTGATAAGATTGTTGAGTCAGGCCGTATAAAGTATTTTGTGCTGACCGGCTCGTTTGTTAACGATGGTACCAGCCCGACCGACATGTTGGTGGTGGGGACTGTAAATCGAAAGAAGTTAGCTTCATTATTGAAAAAGTTTGAAAAGGAACTGGGCCGAGCCATAAACTACACTGTAATGACTACCCAGGAATTTAAGTACCGACAAGACGTAACAGACGTTTTCCTGTATAGTGTACTGGAGGGGAAGAAGATGGTAATTGTTGACGAATTAACAAGTTAAAGAAATGATTTTAGTAATTGATACAACTTCTGGTTCACGAGTAGAGCTTTTTTTATTTGCTCGAGGTACTTTACTAAGAAAAAGCAAACGGTCTAAGTTTCGTCAGTCCGAGGTATTGTTACCTTTAATCGATGATTTTTTAAGAAAGTTTAAGGTTGATAAATGTGAGCTACAACGTATTGGAGTTGTCCAGGGTCCAGGACCCTTTACTGCTACGAGGGTTGGGGTAACAGTTGCTAATTCTTTAGGGTTTTGTCTTTCTATTCCAGTAATTGGACTTTCTGGGGCAATGAAGCAGGATCCTGCCAAGATGATTAAAGCCGTGGAAAAAGATAGAGGTAGGGTGGATTCTAGCGTTCATCCAATATATGACAAAGAACCAAATATTGCCGTAAAGAAAAAGCGGTTATTTGCAATTATGTCTTCAAAAAGGGGGTAACCGGAAAATTAGTTTAAAATTTAGCGCTTTTTGGGTAACTGTGTATAACTTATTAAACCTTAATTAACACATATATCCCCAATAACTGTTGATTAATTGTTTATGTGGCTAATAAAAGCCACTTTTTTTGTACTTTAAAATGTTTGACCAGGGTAGTTTTGTGGGTTACAATGGTATTGTTGTGTAATAAAGTGGTACAAAGTGGGGATACTTATAGCATTAAGACTAATGTCACTGGCCCAACTAGCTACGGTCGTAGCTGGTAGGCCTATTAATAATCGCAAATGTTCATCGGTGAATACCAACACAGCCTTGATACTAAGGGAAGAATGGCAGTACCGGCCAAGTTCCGACAACTCCTGTCTACGGGGGCGGTCGTAACCAAGGGGCTAGATAGCTGCCTTTTTTTGTACACAAAGGAAGAATGGTTGAAATTAGCTGGTAAGTTAGCATCATTGCCGATTGCACAGAAGAATTCACGGGCCTTTGCCAGATTGATGTTAGCTGGAGCTATGGATGTAAATGTAGATAAGCAAGGCCGAGTGATGCTACCAGAATATTTAAGAAAATATGCCGGCATTGGTAAGAAAGTTGTGATTGCCGGTTTGTATAACAGATTAGAAATTTGGGACGATGAACAGTGGGAGCGATATAAGCAGGGAACAGAGGGGCAAAGCAGCGATATCGCTGAGGCCTTAGGAGAGCTTGGAGTATAGAGAATAAATGAAACACATTTCGGTATTAACCAAGGAGGTTCTGGAGGGGTTAGCCGTTAAGTCTGGTGAGGATTTTATTGATTGCACGGTCGGAGATGGTGGGCATTCCCAAAACATTTTAAAACTAAGTGAACCGGACGGAAAGATCTTTGCAATTGATTTAGATCCAGTTTCCTTGGCAGCCGCTCGCAAAAAAATAGGGCCGGCTGGTGATCGAGTAAGATTCATTCAAGGGAATTTTAAAGATCTAAAATCAATTGCTGAAAATGAAAATATTACCGAAATTGATGGTGTGCTTTTCGATCTAGGGTATTCAAGTAGACAGATGGATGAACCCAATAGAGGCTTCAGCTTTAGTTCCGTAGATCTAGACATGCGCTACAATCAGTCTCTGGGCGGATTAACTGCCTCCGACATCGTTAATGATTGGCCGGTCGGAGAGCTTATCCGGATATTTAAAGAGTACGGAGAAGAGAGATTGGCTGGCCCAATCGCCAAAGAAATAGTTAGCCAGAGGTCTGAAGAAAAGTTGGACTCAGAAAGCCTACGTCAGTTAATTGCCGACATTTATAAGCGGAGATTCCGACGGCATTCCAGATTAGATCCGGCCACTAAAGTATTTATGGCTTTGCGCATTGCCGTTAACGACGAGTTAAAAGCTTTAGAAGGTGGTCTAGAAGCTGCTATAGACTTGTTAGCTCCAGGCGGACGAATCGCAGTCATTAGCTTTCACTCATTGGAAGATCGGATTGTTAAACATAAGTTTCGTGAGGAGGCCCGAGATTGCGTGTGTGGACCCGAAGCTCCAGTGTGTGTATGTAACCATAAACCAAAATTAAAAATTGTTACTCGCAAGCCGATAGTTGCCACGCCCAAGGAAATAAAAGAGAATCAACGTAGTCGCAGCGCTAAACTTAGAGTAGCCACCAAACTTTGACAATTTTAAATTCTAAAGTCTTCATCTAAGTATTGCTAAGTTGCAGACTTTATAATTTAAATCATTCAAAAACAAAAACAAAAAAATGATCAAGACTATGTCTTTGGCCCGGGCCAACGTATTCCCTTCTGCAAAACCTGCTAGGCGCAGTCCAACTAAATTAAAAAAATTAAGTTTACGCCAGGTCAATGGTTTAATTATTGTATCAATAATACTCTTGGGTCTAAGTTATCTTTTTCAAATCAATAGTTTAGTAGCTAAGGGGTATCAAATTAAAGAGCTACAAACAGAAGTCAAGGCTTTGCAAGCCAGCGGTCGAGACTTAGAACTAAAATCAATTCAACTTCAATCAATAGACAGTGTTCGTCAAAAAGTAAGTGCTTTAAATATGGTGGAGGCCGGCAGTGGTGAATTTGTAAGTATCAAACCAACCGCCGTTGCTTTACGATAGGACTAGTTTAAAAATTAATATTAAATTTTTCAATTAACATTTTTTAGTTTAAATTGTTATACTAAACTTGTGTCTGAGCAAAGTTTATACCAAAATAACGAACATAAGAGTCTTAAACGATTGCGCACCTTTCAGGTGGGCGTTTTGTTATTGGGGGCAGTGGTCTTATGGAGACTGTTTAGTTTGCAGGTTTTAAGCCACGGTTATTACGAAGCTCGAGCCGAAGGTAAACACCAAGTGGAAAGATCGTTGTTGCCGCAGCGGGGGAGTATTTTTTTGAAACTAGGTGACGAGTCATTTCCGGTAGTAACCAATAAAGATTACTTTTTGGTGTATGCCGAACCTTCTAAAATTCATAGTCCAGCCCGAGTCGTCGATACAGTCACCCCGATATTGGGCCTAGAAACGCAAGAGTGGCACGAATTATTAGGTAGGCTTAATGATAGGAATGATCCTTACGAACCAATCAAACGTAAAGTCCCAGCCGACCAAGTTGCGCAGCTAGAAAAGGCAGATCTAGACGGAGTTGGTTGGTTGCCAGAAACTTATAGATTTTATCCGGAACGAAATATTGGCGGACACGTTTTTGGGTTTATTGGTTTCCAGGGAGATGAAAAAGTTGGGCAGTATGGTTTGGAGGGTCATTTTGATAAAGAATTAAAAGGGGAGAGTGGATTTTTGAAATCTACCAGAGATGCGCTGGGCGCTTTGATCGCAGTTGGTGAGCGTTCGGTTAGGCAAGCACTAAACGGCGATGACTTTTATTTAACAATTGAGCAGCCAATTCAGTTGGCCGCTTGCGCCAGGCTAAAAGAGTTTTCAGATTATTTCCAGGCCGAAGGTGGGAGTGTTACAGTTTTGGATCCGAAAACAGGCGCGGTTTTGGCAATGTGTGGGCAGCCCGATTTTGAGCCAGCTCAATACAACGAGGTAGAAAATATTACCGCTTTTAATAATCCTTCAATTTTTCACGCTTACGAGCCCGGTTCTGTCTTTAAACCTGTGACGATGGCCGCCGCTCTCGACGTGGGTGACGTCGAGCCGACCACAACTTATATCGATGAAGGGGAGGTAGAGATTGGACCGTTTACAATTCGCAACGCCGACTTTAAAGCCCATGGCGAGCAAACTATGACCCAGGTATTGGAAAAATCTTTAAATACCGGGACAATATTTTTAGTCGATAAGATGGGCAAGGGAACCTTCAAAAGATATGTAAAACGTTTTGGGTTTGGTGAGGCAACTGGAATCCAGCTTGACCAAGAGGTGGCCGGGGATATTTCTTCCTTGGACAAACGAGGAGACATTTTTAGCTTAACAGGTTCATACGGACAAGGTTTAACCGTAACTCCCTTGCAGTTGGCCTCGGCTTTTGGAGCAATTGCTAATGGGGGTACTTTAATGAAACCTTATATTGTTGACCGGGTAGTAAGTGATGGTGGTCGGACTTCCGCTACCGAGCCAGATCCGGTCAAACAGGTAATCTCCAGTAAAACTTCCCGTATTTTATCTGGTATGCTAGTCTCGGTAGTGGAAAATGGTTTTGGAGAAAAAGCTGGTGTGCCCGGGTATTATCTGGCCGGGAAAACTGGGACTGCCCAGGTGGCCGGGGAAGGTGGACGATATGGCGAAAAAACTATTCATACCTTTGCTGGTTATGGACCGGTCGGAGACCCTAAATTTGTAATGGTCGTCAGGCTTGATAACCCTAAAGACATAAATTTTGCTTCCGATTCCGTGGCTCCTTTATTTAAACAAATCGCTGAAGTTATTCTTAACTACTTCGAAGTTGAACCAGATTATTTGGTAACCAACCAATAATAGGCCGCAAATTAAAATATATTATGAAGTCATTCTTAGTAAAATTATTAAGACCGCTGCTTAGGATCCACGCCGGGCTAGTCTTAAAACGATATCGTCCCGAAATCGTGGCGGTCACCGGTAGTGTTGGTAAAACTTCGACTAAAGATGCTATTTACGAAGTTTTGTCGACTACTTACAAAACAGGTCGTAGCGAAAAAAATTACAATAACGAATTAGGGGTTCCTTTATCAATCATAGGTGTCGAAACTGGTGGCAGTAGTTGGGTTGGCTGGGTATTCGTTTTTTTTAAGGCCTGGAAATTAGTCATTAGGTATAATCACAATTATCCAAAAATTTTAGTTTTAGAGATGGGAGTTGATCGGCCTGGCGATTTAGATTATTTATTAAATTATGTGCCCGTTAAAGTTGCCGTAGTTACTCGAGTTGCACCAGTGCATATTGAATTCTTTGAAACTCTGGACCGGATTGCCAAGGAAAAAGCAATTTTGGTTAAGCGTTTACCCAAGTCTGGGCTGGCCGTGCTTAACGCCGACGATGAGGAAGTTATAAAAATGTCTAAGGGGACTAAGGCAAAAGTTTTAACATTTGGAAAAAATCCTAAAGCCGATATCCGAGCCGAGGATATAAAACACATTGATGGAGGAGAAGGGGGAGTAAGCTTTAAATTAAATCGTGATCGAGAAACGGTTTCAGTAATAATGCCGCGCGTGCTAGGGACTCATTTAGTTCAAGCAGCCTTGAGCGCGGCCGCGGTTGGGCATTTTTTTGAAGTTAGTGACACAGATATTGCCCAGGCGCTGGCAAATTTTGAGTCCGCGCCAGGCCGTATGAAGTTATTAGAAGGTGTAAAAGGTAGCAGGTTGATAGATGATACTTACAACGGGTCTCCCGAAGCAACCAGGGCCGCCCTGGAGAGCTTAGCGGACCTTGAAATAGGCTCACAGGCAGCGCGTTATGCCGTGCTGGGAGATATGTTGGAGTTAGGTAGCTGGACTGAATCAGAACATCAGCAGATTGGTAAGCTGGTAGCCAAACTTAAAATCGATTATTTATTTACAGTCGGCGAGATGTCTCGCGATATAGGTCGAGGAGCGATTAAAGCTGGCCTCGACGAAGACAGGTATTTTCATTTTAGCGACAGTCGCGAAGCTGGTAAATTTTTACAGGATAGACTCCGGCCGGGTGGGCTGGCATTAATAAAAGGATCCCAAGGCATTCGTATGGAACGGTGTGTTAAAGAAGTTATGGCTGAGCCAGCTCGAGCTTCGGAATTACTTTGTCGTCAAACTAAAGCGTGGCGTTAATTTACGATTCAGCTTACAATTTATACATGTCACTTAAACTCTACAATTCATTGACCAGAAAGAAAGAGTCGTTAAAACCCGTTAAAGGTAGACAGGTTAGTCTTTATACTTGTGGTCTGACAGTTTACGATTATGCTCACGTTGGTAACCTTCGAACTTATTTATTTGAAGATGTTTTAAAACGTGTTTTAATTTACAACGGTTATAAAGTTGAGCACGTCGAAAATATCACCGACGTTGGTCACTTAGTTTCGGACGCAGACGAAGGCGAGGATAAAATGCTTAAGGCCTTAAAACGAGAAGGATTAAAGCCAACCAAAAAAGGGCTTATGAAGTTGGCTGAAAAATATACTAAGGCTTTTATTGCAGACAAGGAAGATCTAAATATTCTACCTCCCAAGAAATATACTAAAGCTACTGAGCATGTAAACTTAATGGTCGAGATGATTAAGAAAATCGAAGCCAATGGTTTTACATACGAAACTTCTGATGGTTTATATTTTGATACTTTAAAATTAGAAAACTATGGGCAACTTGCCCAGCTAGAACTTGACCCTAAAAAATTTCAGGCCAGAGTTGCGTCTTCGGCTGAAAAACGTAATCCTCAAGATTTTGCTTTATGGTTAAAAGCTGTTGGCCCAAACGCAAAACATGTTTTGCAATGGTCCTCGCCATGGGGCAAGGGTTTTCCTGGTTGGCATATTGAATGCTCGGCCATGAGTTCAAAGTATTTAGGTAAACCTTTTGATATTCATTGCGGAGGGATAGATCATTTACCGGTACATCATACAAATGAACGTGCCCAAAACATAGCTGCCTTTGGTAAGCCAATTGTTAAAACCTGGTGTCACGGAGATTTCTTGCTTTTTAAAGATAAAAAAATGGCCAAGTCGGCCGGAGAGTTTATGAAATTAGGAGACTTGGTAAAAAAAGATGTTGACCCATTGGCTTATAGATATTTACATCTCCAAACTCATTATCGTCAAAAGCTGAGTTTTTCTTGGGAGTCGTTGCAAGGAGCTGCCAACGCTTTAGCTAAATTAAAGAGTACTATCGCTGAGTGGAAAGTTGGAAATAAAGTCAGCGCTAGTTATGAGAAAGACTTTTCGTCTGCGGTAAACGATGATTTAAATTTACCCAAAGCTTTAGCAGTAGTTTGGGATTTAATTGCTGATAAAAAAATCTCAGAAGAGGTTAAGAAAAAAACTATCTTAAAATTTGACGAAGTTTTGGGTTTGGATTTAAAAAAATCCAAAAAAATAATAGTCCCGTCCGAGGTTAAAGAATTGATTTCCGATCGAGAAAAAGCTCGGGCCGAAAAAGATTGGGCCAAAGCAGATACTTTACGAAAAAAAATAACCAAGCTCGGTTTTGAACTTGATGATACCCCTCAAGGCACGGTAGTTAAGAAAATAAGTAGTTAAAAAATAGGTAATTAGGGCCGGTGATGGCCAAGCTTAGCGTGTTTGGTGTTTAAGTATCTTTGGCTGTAGTTATTACCAGAAACATTTAACTGAATGCGGTCGACCATAATTCCTTCTTCAGCAAGGGTTTTTACTTTCATGGGATTGTTTGTTAACAATTCTACTTTTGTAATACCTAAGTGTAATAGAAGTTTTGAAGCAGCTGTAAAATCACGTAAGTCGTCGGCAAATCCTAAGGCATTATTTGCCTCAACCGTATCGAGTCCATGGTCTTGCAAATTATATGCATTCAGTTTATTGGCCAAGCCAATGCCTCGACCTTCTTGGTCTAAGTAAATTATTAAACCACTGCCGCGTTCAGCGATTAGCTCCATAGATCTTTCTAATTGTTGTTTGCAGTCACAGCGTTGGGAGCCCAACGATTCACTGGTTAGACATCGGGAATGAACCCTAACTAGAACAGGTTCCTGAGTATCAATTTTTCCAAGTTGACTAACCACATGTTCGGGGCTTTTTGGGCTAAGCCGGAAAGCTTTGGAAATGAACCTTCCGTAAGGCGTAGGAAGTTCAGCCGGGGCAGAAAGTAATACTGGTGTTTTTATATCTTCAAGTGTGGCTAATGGGTTTACGGTTAGGTATTTTTTTATTTGATCAATCGAAATTATATTAAGGTCATGAGTTTTGGCAAAATTAAACAAGTCTTGGCGACTTGAAGCAGCGCCATTTTGATTAAGGATTTCAGATATCACGCCGACAGGTTGTAAGCCGGCTAGGCGAGCAAGATCCACAGCTGCTTCGGTGTGTCCGTCTCGGTCAACTAGGCCTTTGTGTGTGGCAATTAGCGGGAAGATATGTCCGGGACTTACCAATCCACTAGCCTTGGATTTTGGGTCGGCCAGTAATTCGATAGTTTTGTAACGATCTGAGGCAGATATACCAGTGGTAATACCCTTGGCCGCGTCTACTGAAATAGTAAATTTACATTTAGTAAATTCTTGGTTGTGCTCGTCGGGCACCATGCGGTCCAGATTAAATTTTTGGGCGATGGCCGGAGCCATGGGTACGCATAGTAAACCTCGACCATGAGTTAGGATAAAGTTAATAGTTTCTGGAGTAGCTAGTTCGGCTGCTAAAACAAAGTCTCCTTCGTTTTCCCGATCAGGTCGGTCGACAACGATTACCGGGCGACCTTTTTTTATTTCGGCAATAACCGATTCTACTGTATTAAATTCAGACATTGGTTTTAAATTCTTCAATTATTTGGGCCATGCGTACTGCGGCTTGGGCAGCCTCAATACCTTTATTTTTTCTATCCTGACCACAGCGAGCGGCTGCTTGCTCTTCGTTATAGCAGGCTAAGACTTCATAAATTATCGGGATACTGTGAGTTTGCGCTACTTCTTGGCAGCCGCGAGCGCATTCGTCGGCTGTGTTTTCAAAATGATATGTTTCTCCTTTAAAGATAACGCCCAAGGCAATCATCACGTCTGGATTTTTATGCATAGCGGTTAGTTTGGCAGTGATCGGTATTTCTAAGGCACCTGGAGTGTCGACCAGTTCAATATTATTTTCAGCTACGCCCATCTCTAGTAATTCGGCTTGGCATGCGTTTTTTAGCGAACCAGTGTATTGCGTGTTAAAACTCGAAGTAATAATAGTGTA
>CAXGXT010000005.1:0-12192 GCA_964013765.1 uncultured bacterium
AAGAAGATAAAGCTGACGGTAAAAACGCCAAGCTTCTAACTCAAACCAGGCTGCTTAAAGATATGCCTGAGGAGGCTGTTACTTTAAAGAGTTCGCAGCAACCAAAAGTTGATTTGCCGGTTGATTTGCTTAGCGGTAAGTCGGGCAAGCCAACTAGTGGAGACATAAAAGCAAATAAAGTAATTATCCAGAAAGCGTTAGATAATTTTGGTATTCCAGTAGAGATGGCCGAGGTAAACGTCGGTCCGACCGTAACCCAATACACTTTAAAGCCTTCGCAGGGAGTAAAACTTTCCAAGATTACAACTCTAAGTAACGATTTAGCCTTGGCCTTGGCTGCCCATCCAATTCGTATTGAAGCCCCAATCCCAGGACGATCTTTAGTTGGTATTGAAGTGCCGAACCAAGCCATGGCTGTAGTTGGGCTTCGAGAAGTGCTGACCAGTGAGGCATTTAAAAATAGAAGTTCAAATTTATCTTTAGCTATCGGTAAAGACGTTATGGGCCGGCCATACATGACTCAACTTGAACGCATGCCTCATTTATTAATTGCTGGTTCAACTGGTTCGGGTAAGAGTGTTTGTATTAAGACTGTTTTACTAAGCTTGCTTTACCAAAACGGACCGGCCGACCTTAAGTTGATTTTGGTCGATCCGAAACGTGTTGAGCTGCCAACTTTTAACGGTATTCCTCATCTTTTAACTCCTGTGATCACAGATGTTAAAAAGACGGTTAACTCAATTAAGTGGGCAATTGGGGAGATGGAAAGACGATTTGAATTATTAGCTGCCGCCGGCCGGAGTAATATTATTGGTTACAATAAAAAAGTTTCCGAGAAGCTACCTTATATTGTGGTAGTTATTGATGAGTTAGCAGATCTTATGGCTTCAGCTGGAGCCGAAATCGAAGGCGGTATTATTCGTTTGGCCCAGATGTCTCGGGCGGTCGGTATCCATTTAATTGTGGCTACCCAACGTCCTTCGGTTGACGTCCTTACCGGATTGATCAAGGCCAACATTCCCGCCAGAGTAGCATTTTCAGTCGCGTCCTTAGCGGACTCACGAACTATTTTAGATATGGCTGGAGCGGAAAAATTATTAGGTCGCGGTGACTTACTGTTCCTGTCGGCTGAGATTTCCAAGCCAAAACGTTTACAGGGTGCGTTTGTAACCGATGACGAGATTCACACTGTAATTAATTATCTAAAAGACCGCGGACAGCCAGAGTATGCGGATGGAGTAACCGATCCTCAATCGGGCGTAAGTGTGGGCAGTGGATTAAGACAAAGCGGCGATAGCGGTGATGATTTGTATGAAGAAGCCAAGGAAGTGGTAGTTAAAGCCGGTAAAGCCTCAGCGTCGTTATTACAGCGTCGTTTACGGGTAGGATATGCGCGCGCGGCTCGTTTACTTGATCTATTGGAAGAACAGGGCATAATTGGTCCTCCAGACGGGGCAAAGCCTCGTGACGTGTTGATAGGTGATACTGGCTTTGGTACAATTGAAGACCAGGGGGTAGCCCAGCCAGAAGAACAATTTGAGCAAGCCCAAGAATCAGAAGAACCGGAAAAACAAGAAGAGGCTGAAGATATTGAAGACGAAGATGAAGATGAAGATGAAGAGGAGGAGTCTGAAGAGGAATCAGATGAATATGAAGACGAAGAAGAAGAGGAGGAGGAAGAGGATGAGGGCGAAAATAAATCGAAATAAAAGAGATAATAAACAAATGACAAAATTCAAAACTAAAAAAATAAGTAGTCATGCTTGTTTGGGGGAGACCTTAGTCAGCGCCCGGAAAAAGCGGGAGGTTTCTCTACGCGAGGTAGCTCGTGAATTAAGAATTTCAGAGACATATTTGCGAGCCTTGGAGTCAGGTGATTATGGTAAGTTGCCCGGAGATATTTACGCTCGTAATTTTTTAAAAAGTTATGCTCGATGGTTAAATTTGGATTGGAAACAATCTTTGGCCGACTATAGTCTGGAAGTGCAGTTGCATACTCAGACATCCAAGGCATTAGATAAGACGCTTGATAAGACACTTTACAAGACACAAGGATCAAAATCCGGTCTTATGTCTGTTGGCGCTAGGCTCGTCCGTCGCCCGTCACGTTTAGCCTTGTCATTTACTCCAAGATTATTTCGGCAAGCGTTTGTGGGGGTTTTGGCGGCATTGTTATTAGTTTATCTAGGTGGTAAAGTCAGAGCAATTTTTTCACCACCACTTTTATTTGTAGAAACCCCAGCTATAGATTTAGTTACCGACGAGCGAACCATAGTAGTTAGTGGTCAAGCCGATAGACAGGCCAGTTTATTAATTAACGGCCAACCGGTTTTATCAGACGACAATGGGCATTTTACTGAAGTGTTGGACTTAGCCGACGGAACTAATTTAATTGAAATTGCCGCGCAGAAAAAACACAGTCAGCCTAATCAGGTTACTAGAAAGATTGTAGTCCAGGCTGACGAAATATTAACTGAAGAATAATAAGAATATAGAATAATAAAGGTTTCCTGCTCGGGCGTTGCTTGAGCGGTAGTCCTGGGAGGGATTAATTAATAACCATAACTTCCTATGGCCAAAGCAAAGGAAACCAACACAGCTCCAGCCGAGTCGTCTGTTCAGACAGGCTCAACCGGCTCAAAAACCAGCGCCTCTAAAGTTAGCGAGAAAATATCCGCTACAAGTCAAACCGTGGATCAAATCCGAGAAAGATTTGGTGACGGGGCGATTATGAAATTAGGCGAAGCCAAAAGGGTGGCGATCGACGTGATCCCTACCGGGTGTTTGTCTTTAGATATTGCCCTCGGTGTTGGCGGTGTGCCTCGTGGTCGGATAGTAGAAATTTTTGGCCCAGAAGCTTCGGGTAAAACTACCTTAGCCCAGCATATTGCTTCGCAAGCTCAGAAAAAAGGTTTAGTGGCCGCAATTGTAGATGCCGAGCACGCCCTAGACCCAGATTATGCTAAGCGCATAGGCGTTAAAGTAAACGACTTATTAATTTCTCAACCGGATAACGGTGAGCAGGCTTTAGAAATTGTCGAAACTTTGGTGCGGTCCGATGCCGTAGACGTAGTTATAGTTGACTCGGTAGCCGCCTTAGTTCCGCGAGCAGAAATCGAAGGGGAAATGGGAGATTCGCACATGGGCCTGCAAGCTCGTCTAATGAGTCAGGCATTGCGTAAGTTAACGGGACTAGTAGCTAAAAGTAACTGCACGCTGATTTTTATTAACCAGACTAGAATGAAAATTGGGGTGTTTTTTGGAAATCCCGAGACTACGACTGGTGGCATGGCCTTAAAGTTTTATTCTTCGGTCCGGATCGAAGTCCGCCGCTCGGCCCAAATTAAAATGGGTGACCGAGTGATTGGCAACCGAGTGAAGGCCAAGATTGTTAAAAACAAGGTAGCTTCGCCGTTTCGAAATTGTGAGTTTGATATTATGTACAACGAAGGCATTTCTATTGCTGGAGATGCGATTGACTTGGGAGTTGAGCACGGCGTGGTACGTAAGAGCGGTAGTAGTTATTCTTATGGCGAAGAAAAACTTGGCCTTGGTCGCGAGCGGGCTAAAATGTACTTAAAAGAAAATCCTAAAATACTTAAGCAGATTAAAGACCAGATTTGGAAAAAAGAGGAAGAAGACGCGCAGGCAAGATAAAATTTTAATCAACCAAAATACGGCTCAAATCGAATTGAGCCGTATTTTTAGTTTAGGTTAAATTTTAACTGACTCGTTCCACGTACTCACCCGTCTCAGTGTTAACTCGGACCATATCGCCTTCTTTTACAAATAAAGGCACCTGTACTTCGTAGCCAGTTTCTAGTTCGGCTGGCTTAGTAACTTTACCCTGGGCGGTATCACCACGCGCGCCAGGCACGGTCGAAGTTACTTTTAGTTCGACTTTGGGCGGGAGCTCAATGCTAATAGCTTTGCCGTCAGATTTTACTACTTTAACTATAGTCCCCTCAGTTAAGAAGTTTCCTTTGTCGCCCATTATATCTTTGCCTAGCGCGATTTGGTCAAAAGTTTCCTGGTTCATAAAGTTGTATGAATCATCGGCATACAAAAAACTGACCTTTTCGTGAGTTAGGTCAGCCTCTTGCAACTTGTCGTTGCCCTTAATTGTTTTTTCCTGGACGCCGCCGTTGATTAAATTTTTAACCTTCAGCCTTAAGATTGCTCCACCTCGACCCATCTGAACGTGTTGGGTCCAGATAACTTCGTAAGGTGCACCGTTTTCTTGGAAAATAGTGCCTTTCCGAATGTCGGAAATCGTTAACATGTATTAACGATTACTATATGGAAGCAAAGCCATAACGCGCGCGCGTTTAATGGCTAGTGATAATTTTCGTTGGTGTTTGGCACAAACCCCACTTCTTCGTCGAGGCACTATCTTGGCGTAAGACGAAGTAAAGCGTCGGAGCTGGTCGGCATCTTTGTAGTCAATTTCTATAATGTTGTTAATACAAAAATGGCACTGGCGCGGTTTTTGTAGGGCATTGTGAGCGGTACTTTTTTTCATGGCGCTGCGTTAATAATTTCTTAGAAAGGAATATTTTCTACTTTGATTTCTTCTTCGCCCTCAGCTACTGGAGGTGGTGGGCCTTGAGGTTGGGCCGCGCTAGGGGCGTTGGCAGGTCCGCCAGCAGCAACTTGTCCTGCTTGCCCTGATCCACCGGCACCACGGGTATTTAACATGATCATATTATCGGCAGTGATTTCAGTAGTCGATCGTTTCTGTCCGTCCTGAGTCTGCCAGTCGCGAGTTTCTAGGCGACCTTCAATATAAATTTTATCTCCCTTGTGGACGTATTGCTGAATAATCTCGGCTAGCTTTCGCCAAGCCACTACGTTATGGAATTCTACTTTTTCTTGTTTTTGTCCAGCCTGGTCAGTCCAAGTTCGATTGGTAGCCACGCTAAAGTTGGCCACGGTTTGCCCAGACGGGGTAGTGCGGATGTCGGGGTCGCGAGTGAGGCGACCGATGATCATTGCTTTGTTTAAGTCCATAGAAGTTTATTTATTCTTTTAATTAATGCTTTGGTATTTTACGCTGTTTAATTATGACGTCAAATCCTTTTCTAGGAGTTCGTCAAGTTTCTTGTCTAGCTCTTCGATTCCGACCTTTTCTTCCTCTTTTTTGCCACTTGTTTCAGTAGCCGGTTTAACAGGGGTGCGGGCAATAAGTTTTTCTTTGTATCCGACGGGCAGTTTTACTATTTGGTGTCTTAGTATATCCTGATTTAATTTTAGGGTATCGTCTAGTTCATTCAGCTTGTCGATATCTAGGTTAAATTCTAAAACCATGTAGTAGCCAAAGCTATTGTCCTCAATTGGATAAGCCAAACGTTTTTTGCCTAGCGAATTTTCGCCGATTACTTTACCAGCCAATTTTTCTATCTCTTTCTTAGCTTTGTCGTTGATTTTAGGGACATCGGTTTCAGCTACGTTGCCGCCCACTAAAAATAGTAATTCGTAGTAGAATTTGTCTTCTTTTTCTTTAGTAGAAGTCTTATTCGTCTTGGCGGCTGCGTTGGTTGATTTTTCAGGCATAGATGAAATTTAATTATTATTGATTAAAACTTTATTAAAAAAGCCAGGGGGGTACCCGGGCGCTGAATTGATACGGATACCTTTTCCTTTCTCTAGGAAAGGATTAATTCCCCCGCGGGGGATGGGAAAGGTTGGTTAAATTGTCTGACAACATAGTATCATATGGACTTCTAAGTGTCAACTAGACTTGAAATAGTGCCCGGGCCATGTATAATCGTCGTATGTCATCATACGTATTTATTTTGGGTCGTGAGTCCGACTTAGCAATCGCCGAGATTAAAGCGGTACTTCCTGAGGCCAAAATCAGCCAGCAAACTGGTGATTATTTAATTTTGGATGGCGACATAGATTGTCAGGAAACAATGAATCGTTTGGGAGGCACAATTAAGATTGGTGCGGTGGCCGGTAAGGTTGAGCCAGATGTTATGGTTGAGTTACTTAAAAGTAAAGAAGGTAAAATTAAATTTGGACTTAGTTTTTATACTAAAAAAGCAGATCGTCGTTTGGGCATGGAAGTTAAGTCTAGATTAAAGGAGCAGGGCAAGTCTGCGCGGTTGGTTACGTCCAAGGAAAAAACTTTGTCGGCCGTAGTAATTACCAAAAATAAATGTCAGGATTTTATGGTTTTGCCAGATAATACTTTAGCTCAAACTTGTGCGGTGCAAGATTTTGAAGATTATTCCAAGCGAGATTATGGCCGACCAGGCAGTGACCCCAAAAGCGGTATGCTACCTCCGAAGTTAGCTAAGATGATGATTAATTTGTCTCAAGTTAAACCTAACGAAACACTACTCGATCCATTTTGTGGGTCGGGGACTGTTATAACAGAAGCACTAGTTATGGGCCAAAAAGATTTGCTCGGTTTTGATGTGAATAAGAAAGCAGTGGACGATACTCTAAAAAATATCGAATGGGTAGCAGAAAAATACAATTTAAAAGAGTTTAAGTGCGGGGTAGAACAAAACGACGTATTCAAACTTTCTTCAAAGCTTAAGAAAAACTCAGTTGACGTGATTGTAACCGAACCGTTTCTCGGCCCGCCTTTGCGAGGAGGGGAAAATGATGCGCAGATGGCCAAGACTTTAAACGAATTGGATGATTTGTATCGAGGATCCTTGGCTGAATTTAAAAAAGTCCTCAAGCCTGGAGGACGAGTCGTCATGATTATTCCTAGTTTTTCTATCAAAGGCCGGACCTATGAATTGCCGTTAATTAACCAGATTGAAAACGACTGGAAAGTCGAAGGTAAACCTCTCAGCTATGCTCGTGAGGGGCAAAAAGTTATAAGGAATATTTGGCAACTTACAAATTAATTATAAGGCTTTTTGCATAACTTCATGCATGGTACGGATAGTATGGGCTAACCCAGGACTAGTTAGTATTGTACCGAAGATTGGCGGGCGTTCTTTCTTTGTCTAAATTTTACTTAGTTGTAAGCTCTATATAAATCCCATTTGTCATAAAGAATCGCGCTAAAATAAAGAAGAAATAGGCTAAATGAGAAAATAAATATATTATCAATAATAATATTTGTCAAAATTAGAGTTGTCTCTAAGGAAAGGCCAATGGTCAACATAAGAATTCCGGTCGTAAAGTGTGCCATCATTCTTTCACCGAATACTTCAATTCTTACTTGATCATAAGTAAAAGAGAAGTTACCAAAGCTTGCCGCTGCTATAATAATGCTTACAACTACCAGTAGATCACCTACAAAACCTTGATCGTTTGTTAGTCCAGAATTTAAGATCGAAGTTTTAAGAGGATCGTAGCTAATGTACAATATTATTAGCAGTATAACATTTTTAATTATATTTTCAGCTAAAAGTTTTTTCCCCATATACGCGTAGTTACTTATTTAATAATGTATTATATATTTACGTTTGAGTTCGGAATAAATCCCAGTAATCGTATAAGACTGAGCCAATATAAAGGAGATGTAGGCTCAGCGTAAAGGCCCAAATATTAGTAACGATTAAATTGGTAAAAAATAATGTTAACTCTAAGGATAAACCAATAATTAACATTAGAATACCGGTTGTAAAGTGAGCTATAATTCTTTGACCGGGTTTTTTCATATTTACTTTTTCATAAGTAAAAGCAAAATTACCAAAGCTGGCGATAACCGCAATAATACTAACAACAACTAAAAGGTCACCAACGTCTCCCTTACTGTTGTTTATTCCCGAATTAATTATTGATGCCTTAATTGGTGTATAGCTAAAAAATAAAATACCTATTAAAACAATATTTTTTATTAAATTTCCTCGAAGAATTTTTTGGTGCATATTTTAATTATTAGTTGTTTCTATTTAAATGATTTAAATTTATTATATCATCCGTGATGAAAAAATATAACATCTCCGTCTTGTACTATATATTCCTTTCCTTCCAAGTGCATCTTGCCAGCTTCTTTGGCTGCGTTTTCAGATCCAGCGCCAATATAATCATCGTAGCCAATTACTTCGGCTTTAATAAACTTTTCTTCAAAATCTGTATGGATCACACCCGCCGCGCCGGGAGCGGTGGTCCCGCGGGGAATCTCCCAGGCCCTGGTTTCTTCAGGACCGGAAGTAAAGAAAGTTATTAGGTCTAGGGTTTTGTAACCTTCGCGCGCGAGTCGGTCGAGGCCGGCTTCGGTTAAACCGAGATCGGTTAAGTATGACTTTTGTTCTTCGGAAGACAGCTCGGCAATTTCTGCTTCGATTTTGGCGGAGATAGCTATGTAATCTTCATGCGACTTGGCAGCATCTTCTTCGTCAACATTTAAAACTTGAATAACTGGTTTTAAGGTAAGTAAATTTAATTCTTTAATTAGTTCCAATTCTTCCTCATCAAATTGAAGAGTGCCGGCTAACTTTTCATTTTCAAGAGTAATTTTAATTTTTTCGACCACCGGTAATTTTTTAGCAGAAATTTTGTCGTGCCCGCGAACTAGTTTAGTTAGTTTGTCGAAATGTTTGGTCACAGTTTCTAGGTCGGCCAAGATTAATTCAAGTTCAATCGTACTTTTGTCAGCCTCGGCATCTACTTTTCCTTCGACATGAATAATATTGTCGTCGTTAAAGCCGCGCACAACGTGGGCGATAGCGTCAACTTCCCGAATATGAGACAAGAATTTATTTCCTAGACCTTCACCTTTGGCCGCACCCTTAACTAGCCCGGCGATGTCGACAAATTCGACTGTGCCCGGGATTTTTTTGACCGATTTATTGAGTGCGGCCAATTTTCCCAGTCGAGGGTCGGGCACAGCAACCACGCCTACCGAAGGATCTATGGTGCAGAAAGGGTAGTTTGAGACGTCTACTTGTTTTTTAGTTAAGGCTCGAAACAGGGTGGATTTTCCCACATTTGGTAAGCCAACAATTCCAATTGATAATGACATTTTTTAGATACTTGCTATAAGAAAAAGTTAGGCATACAATACCTACATCTAAATCATAACACAACCATTGCTATGCCGGATACAAAAGCTAAAGTAGCTAAGAAAAAAGACACTCCCGGCAAGAAAATTGGGGCTGTGACTCATTACTTCAATAATATTGGAGTAGCCGTAGTTAAGCTTACAGCTGCGCTCAAGTCTGGTGATGAAATAGTTATCGCCGGACGTGGTCAGGAGGTAGTCCAGAAAGTTGCTTCCATGCAAATCGAGCATGACAAGGTAGATAAAGCAGCTAAGGGCAAGTCAATTGGTCTCAAGGTCAAAGACTCTGTTAAAGAGGGAGATATTGTTTATAAGAAGTGAACCACTTTATTTGTGGAGATTTGTTCATCCCCCGCAAGGGGATCTTCTCTTCTTCTAGTTAATTAAAGTAGAAAATGATGATTTATAGTATCTCGGTTACCTGTAAAGATTTAAAAGAAGCCCGGAAAATATCCCGGGTTTTATTACGTTCAAAATTAGTTGGCTGTGCAAATATTATTCCAAACGTCGAGTCTCATTATTGGTGGCAAGGTAAAATAGTTAAAGACATAGAAGTGCTATTGATTTTTAAGACCGTGTCTAAAAATGCAGCCAAAACAAAAAAAGAAATCATTCGACTTCATAGTTACGAGGTGCCCTGTTTGACTATTCAAAAAGTTGAGACTAACTCTGAGTCGGACAAGTGGCTGAGGGAAAGTGTTGAGTAGCTAGCTAGAAAAAAGCGCGACCGTATTTTTCAGCAACCAAGCCACAGTCAGCGGACCAACTCCGCCGGGGACAGGCGTAATCGCCCCGGCGATTTTTTTTACCTGGTCATATTCTACATCCCCGACCAGTTTGCCATCTACCAACGTTGTGCCGGCGTCGATAACAACTACTCCTGGTTTGACCATATCTGATTTAATTAAGTTTGGTCGCCCAGCCACAGAAATTAAAATATCAGCTTGCTTTGTTTTCTTGGCCAAGTCTTTAGCTTCGGGACTGACCACAGTCAACTTAGCACCTTGGTCCAGTAAATGTTTTTTAAGTGTGCCTGAAAATATTTCAGAACGAGTTACAGCCACTACTTTTTGATTTTTTAATTTAATATTCTGGCTATCTATTAAAGTCTGTATAGCTTGGATTAGGGGAGAGGTAACCAATGGCTCGCCGTCCTGAAAAGCTTTTAGATTTTTTGGAGTAAAACCGTCTACGTCTTTTTTTGGGTCAACGGCTTTGATAATTTTAGCCGTATCAAAACCACCGTTAATTTTGGGCAACGGTAATTGGACTATCACCCCGTGAATATTGTCGTCTTTGTTTAAAAAGTCGATAGTTTCTAGGACATCTTTTTCGGTGGCGTCCGGCAGACATTTTTTACTGGCCAGGTAGTAGCCACTAAAGTTAATTCCAATTTTTTGGCAGGCCTTTTCTTTATTTTTTACATACAAGTGGCTAGCCGGGTCATCGCCAACAATGATCGCCGCTAGTCCTGGTCGATTTTCTTGCTTTTTAACTTTTGTGGCAATTTCTTCGAGCATTTTTTTTGAAATTGCTTTACCATCGATTATTTGTGATTGTTTGTTGGTCATGAATCAACTTGTCATCCCGAGCGAAGTCGAGGGATCTTCCAGTATTATTAGGTTAGCCAACTGGAAGATCTCTCCGCTACCCCGCCTACGGCGGGTTCGGTCGAGATGACAAAATAAATATTTATAACTCGGGATAAAGAGGGTACTTTTTAGTCAGCTCCAAGATTAATTTTTTTGCAGAATTAATTATGGTTTCGTTTTTATGGTCTTTAACAACCATTGCAATCGCTTCGGCAATCACGGACATGTCGTCTTCAGCCATGCCTCGCGTGGTAACGGCTGGTGTCCCTAGCCGTACGCCACTTGGTTTAAACGGTGAGCTGGGTTCGTAAGGGATTGTATTACGGTTAACTGTGATTTCGGCTGCTTCGAGTGCATCTTGAACTTCTTTTCCTTTACCAGTTAGATCTCCATTATTAACTTTCGTTAGATCTATTAATAGTAAGTGATTGTCTGTTCCGTTAGTCACTAAGCTAAGATCATTATTTTTTAATTCATCAGCTAGACGTTTTGCGTTTTTAACCACTTGTTGGCAATAAGTTTTGTACGCTGGCAAAAGTGCCTCGCCAAAGGCTACGGCTTTGGCCGCTGTTGCGTGGTCGTGTGGACCGCCCTGTATGCCAGGGAAAACTTCAAAATCAATTTTTTGGGCTAGATTTTTTTTGTCATCTGGTCTGAGTCTGTCATTTTCTTTACTTAAGATCATACCCCCACGCGGTCCGCGTAATGTTTTATGGGTGGTGGTCGTGACTACGTCAGCTACTGGCACAGGTGATTCATGAACACCAGTGGCGCAGAGTCCGGCGATATGAGCAATGTCTGACATATGATAAGCTCCAACCTCATCGGCTATTTTTTGAAACGCTTTAAAGTCTAAGGTTCTTGGATACGCAGTCAGCCCCGAGATAATAACTTTTGGTTTATGCTTCTTGGCCATGGCTTTAATTTCATCCATGTCTAGTAACTGAGTTTTTTGATTGACGTTATAGGGGACTATCTTAAATAATTTTCCAGAAAAGTTAACTGGTGATCCATGCGTTAAGTGTCCGCCGGCTCCTAAGTCTAAACCCATAACCGTATCGCCCGGTTCAGCCATGGCAAACAGGGCCGCCATATTGGCTGGGCTTCCCGAATAGGGTTGAACATTAACGTGCTCGGCTCCAAAAAGTTTTTTAGCGCGATCTATGGCTAGCAGTTCAACTTCATCAATGTGTTGGTTGCCACCGTAATATCTTTTTTTAGGATAGCCTTCAGAATATTTGTTCGTCATAACTGACCCCAGAGCTTCCAGGACTGCGGGGCTGACTACGTTTTCCGAAGGAATAAGTTCGACACCGCGACGCATGCGAGCTAATTCGGAAGCAATGATTTTGTCGACCTCAGGGTCTGATGATTTGAGATTGTTGGTTGGCATATATTTTGTTAGGAAGTAGCTTGTAGGAAGTAGGATGTAGTACTGCTTGAATTAATCTTTTCTACCTCCTACCCAGCTACTTCCTACTTCCTAGATAAAAAAATTCCGCTATGACGCCAAAAGACGTCCGCACAGCGGATGGAGGATTGCGTCAATTATCGGTACTCTAGGGAGATGTGGATCATATGTACGTAAACTAGCATATAGATGACAAAAAAACAATTATCTGTTAA
>CAXGXT010000006.1:0-11411 GCA_964013765.1 uncultured bacterium
TCCAGCTACGACCGATTGACTAAATTCTCCGTAAACAGAGTCGTATTTTAATAGGTGAGCCAATAACTTTGGCTCGATCAAATCGTTGATTGCAACGACTTCTACTCCTTTGGTTTGGGCGGCAACTCTAAAAGCGCTGCGGCCGATCCTCCCAAATCCATTAATGGCTATTTTTAGTGGCATAAATTACTGATATTTATTACGAAATAAGTATAGCAAAAAAGCCCGCCTAAAGTATAGGCGGGCTTTCTCTAAAAAATTTAACTTTTTTAACTCACTAGGCGAATCGGTATCTCTACCTTACTAGCATCATCTCCCTGAATAACTATTTCTAGAACACCATTAGTATCTCCAGACCCCTCGTAGATTAACTCCTCGTTGAATGAAACAAATCGTGTATCCGAATCTTGGGCGGTAAAGAAACCAGAATTTAATTCTAAGCCGTTACTGTCCGTAACTTTGTATACAACTGGCGAGCCACTTAAAGCAAAGCCATTAACAGTAAAGGTTGTGGTTAGCCATTCACCCTCAACTGGATTAGTAACAAAAAGTCCTGGTGGATTACTGCGATCATCAGCCACTAAAACATTAACCTCATAAATATCGACCGATTCAGCCTCTGGCAATAAAGTAGAAAAAATAAATCTTAAATCAAACTGTCCCTTCTTCTCTATCCGAAAACTCCAGTCGGAAAATTCTTCGTTTACAGTATGAGATTTTAAACTAATAAATCCGCCCGACAACGGTGAGCGAAAACCCCATTGTAATTCTGGTGTATCAAGATTAATTGGTAAAGCAATCCTAATAATATCTCCCGGCTGAGTAACTACGGCCTGCCCAGTAGAATCAGAAATATCTAAGATAAATCCGGTTTCAGTAACAATATCGTCAATGTCTGGATTGGTTTGTTCAGTACGATGAAAACAACCGGTTAAAATTAACGACCCGGCTAGAAATAAACTAAATAAAGATATTAACCTAAGTCTAGGCATTTTGACATTAATCTTAGATCTGATAACGGACGAATCTAGTAATTTCGATTTTTTCGCCCATCTTGGTAACCGCGTCTGTTAATACTTCAGCCACGGTTTTTGATTCATCTTTAATGTAAGACTGTTTGAGTAAACAATTCTCGGCGTAAAAAGACTCAAGCTTACCCTCGATAATCTTGTCTAGCATATCAGCGGGCTTGCCTTCGGCCTTTAACTGTTCAGCGTAAATGTCTTTTTCTCGAGTAATTGCTTCGGCTGGTACGTCCTCTACGTCCAGATATGCTGGGGCTGCGGCTGCAATATGCATGGTTAAATCGTGTGCCAGAGCTTTAAAGTCTTCGTTGCGAGCTACAAAGTCAGTTTCGCAAGCTAATTCTAAGAGCACTCCAACTTTTCCACCGTTATGAATGTAAGCTTCAACAATTCCTTCCTCGGCCGTACGTTCGGACGATTTCTTGGCCGCCTTAAGCGCACCCTTTTTGCGAAGGATGTCTAAAGCTTTTTCCATGTCTCCAGAAGCTTCTTCCAAAGCATCTTTAACCATGGCCAAACCGGCTCCGGTCTGGTTGCGTAGTTTTACAATTAGTTCTTTTTCGATTGTCATAATTTTATTTTAAAAAGTAAATTTAAATTAATTTTTTTGAGGTGCCTTAACAGCTACCTTATCTTTGACTGGAACTTGGTCTTTCTTCTTTTCAGCTAACGCTTTACCTTCATTAACTGCTGCTGCAATTAAACTAGTAAACAATTCAATAGACTTAACTGCGTCGTCGTTACCCGGGATACAATAGTTTACGCCAGTAGGATTAATATTTGTGTCACAAATTGCGACTACCGGAACTCCCTTTCGAACAGATTCCCGGAAAGCGGTTTTTTCTTTTCTTAAATCGACGATAAATACTGCTTGAGGTAATGAATCTAGCTCTGACATACCTCCTACAAAACGATTCAAACGTTGGATTTCTCGCTCAAGGTTTAGCTGTTCTTTCTTGGTGTACTTTTCTAGTTCACCAGAAGCCTTGTCTTTACGCAGTCGATTATACTTTTTAATAACTTTGGAAAGTTCACTAAAATTAGTAAACGTTCCACCCAACCAACGCTCGCGCACGTACGGCATGCCGCACTCTTTAGCATGTTTTTCTACGATCGGCAAAGCTTGACGTTTGCTACCGACAAATAAAATATTTCCGCCATTAGCAACTGTGTCGGCTACAAACTGCAAAGCGGCTTTTAATTTCTCTTGAGTTTGCTCAAGGTTAATAACGTTCACCCCGCTTTTAACGCCAAAAATAAAAGGCGTCATTTTAGGGTGACGCTTAGAAGTTTGGTGGCCAAAATGGACACCCGACTTTAGCAAGTCTAAAAGACTTGGTTGTTTTATCATATGCGTCAATCCTTATTATTCCATTTTTCAGCTTACCCCAGTTAAAACTTAGGGAGGTTAGACAATGCTGAAATGGGTTTAATTAAATGTCTGCAAAGCTTAGCATTTTATTAGGAGAGTGTCAAGGATAAAAAAAGCACCCCCGACGCCGTAGCATCGGAGGGCTGGAGGATTGTTGAATCACGATCGAAAACGAATCATGCAGCGCATGAGTAAGGAATACCTTCCGCTGCGAAATCCTTCTCTTCCTGCTTTCGATGTTCACTGACTCGGAGCATAACGTTTCGACGAAGTCCTTCGAGGCTGAAATCGTCGTCGCCTTGGTAGTGACTCCAAGGTGCATAACCAATGGCGCTGGAGCTAGCGAATATCGCTCCAAAACCGGCCCACTCACCAGTTTGCATCAATAATGGCAGGGCATTAAGCACCGTGCCCCCTTGCTTACCAAAGCCCGGAACAAGCGCAGTGCCCAACTCTAAAATCTGACGAAAGGTTAAGTCATTCTTCAGGGTAGAGCCAATCACTGAGAAGAGTGGGCTTAGCTGATCAGATGGAAAACCATTTTCCCTCAAGAACTGGCTTGTCCGATACATCATCATGTGTTGGACCGAAGGCTGACGTCCGATAATACCAGCAACTACGTCGATATCATCCCCAATCAAGGCATACTTCTCCTGCTTCGCGTTTAGCGCCACGTTCACATCGGCTGAAAGTAGCGCATCTTGAAGTGTGGTACCGGAAGGATTCGATGACCTAGTCACGACCGTCAGTCCACTGCCATTTTGTAAAAACGGAATAGCTGGGGCCAATGTATCATCACCCATCCAGGTGTGCGTGGTCATTGAATGGAAACCGTATCGTGCGGAAATACCGGTCGTCAACTTCTCGCCAACAGGCGTCAAGTAAGCTTGTAGATACCGCAGCATGGTGTCAAACAGATCGCCACGTTTGGCATCAAGCAATAAAAAGCACTCTTTGCCTGCTGCCAAAGCCAGCTTGCGGATCTTTTCACAAATCTTGGCCAGTATAATCATGCCCATCTCGCCAAGACCTTCCCAAAAGGCGGCTTGCGGCTTGAACACATAAACCCCACAATCGTTGATCAAAATCTCGACGAGTGTAGAGAAATAGCCAGCCACACCGGCCAGCAGATCAACATTTGGTACGTCTTCTCCATCATTTAAAAGCCTAGCCCCATACAGGCCTTCATACCCAGAGTGAAGACGCTCACGATAATCTTCAACGTCCTTGAAATGACCGTACATATCCAGCCCGAACGGTAATGCCGTGTCGTCATGAGAGGCATACGGATCAAGTCCAGCACAAAGCAAAGTTTCACTGGCCTTCTGGGCCTCAATCAACTGAAGGGCAACTGCCAAGGAAGTAGGCATCAGCAATCTCCTTACCAAAACAGAATTCGAAATAGCTCCTTTATTACATTAAAAAGAGCAAACTGGCCTGACCTTAGCAAAAAAATATTTTTATTGCAACGTCTTTCCTTTTATCCACATAAATCTCTACCCCCACTCTTATAAAAAGTTATAATTATACTAATAAAAGGGAGGCCGGCCATTGTGGTCCGGTCCTTTTTGTAGAGATCTTTTCACGCTTTTGACGGAAGGGAAACGCTATGGCCACACATGCCGTTCGAACGGCAAGACAAAGACAGCTCGCCGATGATCTGTTTAAGTGGGGAGCAGTTGCATTCGGAGAATTTGAACTAAAGATGCACGAGGCATATCCGGACGCACCCAAGTCTCCGATCTACATCAGTATTCGACCTTTACCGAAAGGAGTACTGACTGTCGATCAGCTCGAGCACATTGGTGCTGAACTCTACGCTCACGCCAAGAAAAAAGGACTCGAATACGACCATATATGTGGCCTTCCTAAAGCAGGTACACCGTTGGCTGAAGGCTTCATCAAGGCTGCAGCAGCAGATGGAAGACCTGGACTGATAAATGTCGTCCTGATCAAAGAGGAGACTACTACCTCACGTCGCCTCACTGGTATTGATGGCCAGTACCCTCCAGGTAAGGTGTTGGTCCTAGACGACCTTATCACCAAGTCCGAAACTAAACTCGAAGCGATCGAGTTGCTTCGTTCTGGCGGATTTACTGTCGTTGCTTGCCTGGTGGTCGTTGATCGCGAGCAAGGAGGTGAGGATGGAATGTCGAGAGCACAGGTTGCTCTGCACTGGATCTTACCGTTTGCTTCCCTGCTCAGATACTACGTGAAGCAAGGCAAAATCACCCGAACACAACTAAAACTTGTGTCCGACTACCAAACACGAGTTGACGAATTTATGGCGACTCAGCCACCTACCTGAAGTACATAATTCTTAATGTGCGGTCTGCACATGCCGTCCCCGCAACTACGCCCGGTTCTATCCTCCCAGCAGATAGAACCGCGGCGTTTTCTTTTTCTATACTTGGCACGTCGCTCGCGAGTCACGTCGTTCTCGAACGACTGTGATGAGCGACGTGCCTTGCCAAAATTCCCATTCTATGTTACCGTACGCCTATCTTAAATCTATGAAAAAAGATATTCATCCAACATATTTCGCCAAAGCCAAGGTTACCTGCGCCTGCGGTAATACTTTTGGTGTTGGCTCAACTGTCGAAGACATCCACGTTGAAATCTGCTCCAACTGTCACCCTTTCTACACTGGTAAGCAAAAACTTGTTGACACTGCTCGCCGAGTTGAGAAATTCCAAGAGCGCCAAGCTTTACAGAAAACAACCTCTGCTACTAGAAAAGGTAAGGCTGTGAAACGAGCTAAAGTAGCTAGAATCCGAGCGGCCAAAAAAGCTAAGGCCGAAAAAGAAACTTACGACCCAAACAAGGCTAAGCCAAAAGAGGCTAAGCACGAGGAAAAAGCTGAAAAAATTGCTAAGAAAGTTTCAGCTAAACGAAAAGCAGCTCCTCTAGAAAAAAAGACGGAAGAAAAAAAGAAAGAAAAATAGCTAAGTTTTATTTTATAAAAATCGGTGCTTAAATACCGGTTTTTTGATATATTTAAATGAAGCATAGCCTTATACCCCATTCTTCATAATTCATACTTCACAACAATATGACTAATCAGTTAACAACTCTAAAAGAAGAATATGACCAGGTGAAAGCGGATCTAAGCAACCCGGCTGTTAATTCTGATCAAAAAAAAGTGGCTAAGCTCGCCAAACGATTTTCCGAACTTGAAGAGATAGTTAATACCTCAAACCTATTGGAAGACATAAATAAAAAAATTCTGGAAAACAAAGAAGCTGTGGGCGGAGAAGACGAAGACCTTTCTACGATTGCCGAAGAAGAATTAATCAGTCTAGAAGCCCAACAAATTGAACTCAAAACTAAACTAGATGAACTGCTTATTCCTAAAGACCCGAACGACGCCAAAGACGTAATTGTAGAAATCCGCGCCGGAACCGGCGGTGACGAAGCCGCTTTGTTTGCAGCCGACCTTTTCCGCATGTACTCGCACTTTGCCGAAAACAAAAAATGGAAGCTAGAAATCCTAAGTACGAACCGGATCGGAGTTGGAGGTTACAAAGAAGTTATATTTTCATTAAGCGGCAATGAAGTTTACGGACAATTAAAATACGAAAGTGGAGTGCACCGCGTACAACGCGTGCCAGAAACTGAAAAAAGTGGACGAGTACACACCTCGGCCTCGACTGTAGCCGTCCTCCCCGAAGCCGAGGAAGTTGAACTAGAAATTAAGACTGAAGACTTAAAAATAGATGTCTACCGCGCCAGTGGTAAAGGCGGACAGTCGGTTAATACCACCGACTCGGCCGTCCGCATTACTCACCTGCCGACCAATGTCGTGGTCGCCTGCCAAGACGAACGCTCCCAGTCTCAAAACAAAGTAAAAGCCATGACTATTTTGCGTTCTCGACTGTTGGCGGCGGCCGAAGAGGAAAAACAAAAAACTGAAGGAGCCATGCGAAAATCACAGGTCGGCTCCGGTGACCGGAGTGAAAAAATCAGAACTTATAACTTTCCTCAAGACCGAGTGACCGATCACCGTCTGGGAGATAATTTTTCGAATATTAAGGGGATAATGGATGGAGATATTGGACCGATTATTGAAGCACTAAAAGCGAAACAATAAATATTTACTGTCATCTCGACCGAAACGAACGCAGTGAGTGGAGCGGAGAGATCTTCCAGCTTAGTTGATTGATTAAACCTGGAAGATCTCTCGACTTCGTCACCCTACGGGTGACTTCGCTCGAGATGACAAAAATTTATGAATATAAATCAAGCCCTCAAGTGGTCCTCCCAAAAACTAGCAACATCCCCCACCTCCTCACTCGACGCGGAGGTATTATTGTCTTGGGTCTTAAACAAACCAAAAGAATGGCTTCGTGTTCACAATGACGAAAAACTTTCTTGGTTTAAATTATTTAAATTTAAAAAGGCAATTAAAAAAAGAAGTCGGGATTTTCCGGTTGCTTACATTACCGGACATAAAGAATTCTTTGGTCTAAATTTTAAGGTAAATAGACATACTTTAGTCCCTCGCCCAGAAAGTGAGCAATTAGTAGCTAGAGCCAAACAAATTACGTACGACAACCCCATAAATATAATTGACGTAGGCACAGGTTCCGGTTGCATTGCAATTAGTCTGGCTAAAAGCTTACCAAACTCAATCATATCGGCGAGTGATATTTCGAGAAGTGCTTTAAAAATTGCTCGTTTTAATTCTAAGCTGCACAAAGTAAGAGTTCACTTTAAGCACGGCGATCTACTTAAACCATTTGCCAATAAAAAATTTAATATTGTTATTGCCAACCTACCCTACCTAACTCCAGAACAACTTAAAGAAACTTCAATTTCCAAAGAACCGACTAATGCTTTACTGGCTGGAAACGACGGCCTGAAACTTTACCGAAGATTATTTATGGACATAACTAACCACCTTGAACCAAGTGCAACTATACTTCTTGAAATCGATCCCGCGCAGGTAAGTAAAATAAAAAAAATCGCCCAAACTCATTTGGGCGCGATTGATATTAAAGTTTTAAAAGACTTACAAGGGTTGGATAGAATTTTTGAAATAAAAATCTAATTGCCAGGAACTATCGCCACCCACGTCCGGCCGCGATTCAAACGAACCTCAGTCCCCGTTTCGTCAAAGAAATAAGTCCGGCCGTCTTGTTTCTCCCAAGTACCAATTGTGACTCTGCCGTCGAGATATAGCTCTGCCTTACCAAAACCATCAAGGTCGATATCCACTCGACCAATACTATCTATCACCTCGATTGGAACCTGCTGAACTATTACGTTGTCGACTGTTAACTGCTTACCGTCGGCCAATACCACTTGATCATCTACGATCCGAGTATAATTATTGTTGGCTAGATTGTATCGAAATCGTATATCTCGACTAAGCTCATGTCCGAAATCAATATCTATACGTTCAGTAAAATTCCCACGATTATTTCTCGCCGCCAAGGAATCACCATCCTTAAATAACCACCCGGCAAAGTTGGCCGGGGCATCTATGCCCTTAGCTAAGAATGCCCTCTCAATTAAACTAGAATCAATAAATAAATTGTGTGGTGCTTCTCGGTTTGGATCTCGTCGAAAATAGATCCCGTCACCGGAGATTTCATTTATCGCTAAAACGTTGGCTCGAGCCAATTGCTCGAGCGACTGTGGACTACCGCCAGCGTGAAATAATACTGCCTGCCATTCTTCGGCCAATTCTAAAGTATACGGTCGAAGTGACCTCACAGTTCCAATGCTGCTGGCCCTAATATCGTCCGAGAATATTGCTAAAAGTCTAGTTATAGAACTCTCAACCGGTACTTCATAAACAACCGAAGCATGGCTTAAGCCATCTTGAGGTAAACTGTCCTCACTATTGCCAATCACGATGGCAACTGGCTGATTTTCAACCTTATCTCGATCCACCATCAAACCATCCAAGCGACGAGGTCTTTTCTCAAATAATTCATCGACTAAATTTGTACCCTGCTCGTGAAGTGGCCTAACTAAGCTTGGTGGACCAAAATAAAAAACTCCGGCCAGTAATATAGCGGTCACAAAAGCAAATACTAGGCCAAAAGAAATGTTTTGTCCCACAAAATAATCTTTCCAATCGTTTGAGGCCATATATATTATTTATCCAAAAAGCCTAGTCACGAGCTAGGCTTTTTGTGTATCTAAAATTAAAATAGGACTTACTCTTTCTTTTCGTCTGCTTTCTGCTCACCCTCAGCCTTAGCTCCTCCCTCACCTTCAGCAGCAGCTTCACCCTCAGCCCCAGCCTCTCCCTGATCCCCCTGGGCACCTGCGGCACCCTCTTCGCCTTCGGCACCTTCCGCATCAGCAGCAACTGGTTCTTCTTCCTCCTTACGAGGTGGCTTAGCAATAATTACCGCCGCATCCGGTTCGGCCATAACTTCGATAGTATCTGGAAGTTTTAGATCGCTTACCTTAATTGATTGATCAAGTTCTTTCAGACTACTTAAATCAACCTCGATCTCGTGGATCAAATCATTAGGTAAACATTTAACTTCAAGTTTATCTAGGTTCGTAACCAAGACTGCTCCATAATCTTTAACAGCTGGCGCTTCCTCAATAAAAGTAAGTTGAATTTCGGTATGAATCTTTTCATCCATACGTACTTGGTGAAAATCAATATGGATAAACTCATCCGTTCGCGGGTCGAGCTGAGTGGCTTGGATAAGTGCCTTTACCGGACTAGCTGTGTCTACAGCTAAATCTAGTAGAGTACTTTCACCAGCAGCTTTATAAACTTGGGCGAACTCGCCGTAGTCGACAAATAAATTTTGTGGTTTAACCCCATGACCATAAAGCACCGCCGGAATTTTTTTATCCGCCCGCACTTGGCCAACCTGCTTACCAGATTGAGTTCTTGATTTTACTTGGAGTTTAACTGTTTCCATATACTTAAATAGTATTTCAATATTATATAAATCTAAAAAGAAAGCTAAGCTTACTTTTTCTACAGACTAAAAATTATAACTAAGAGACTAAGGCCAATAGGTCTTCTTTTGTCAGAAGCTGATGAACATCGATAACGTCATCAGTCGATAAGGGTTTAGCGTCTTTATAACGTAATACCTCATCGCAGCCCAAATCTGTTACTAGTCCAACAGAACTTACTCCCAAACTATTGGTTAAAATAACCGCCAGCACCGCTGTTTGGCAGCGCCTACATTTTAGATAGACGAGGTGAGCATCTTGCTTTTCCTGAATGACTAGGGCTCGATTATTCTGATATCGAGCGCTACATACAGGGCAATTAGACACTACCTTGATGCCCTCGTTGAATAAATGAAAGTTTGTGGGCTCGCCCATTAGTTTTTTGTTTACGTATATAAAATAACAAAAATATGACTTTTAGTCAAATAGATTCATGATCATATTTTATGACGGACACTCTTTATGGCCACATCTTGCACAACCCCTATCAAAGCTAGACTGACAATTAAAAAACTACCGCCATAACTAATAAATGGCAGACCAATTCCAGTAACTGGCAAAAGCCCAATATTCATCCCAATATTAATAGTTGTTTGGACAAAAAACAGAGTAAATACGCCCATTACAAAAAACAACGCGAAATCGTCCGAGGTATGTTTGGCTATTCTTAGTAAGCGCCAAAATATAATCCCCCACAGGACCAACACTAAACCCGCGCCCAAAAATCCTAACTCCTCGGATATAACTGCAAAAATAAAATCAGTTTGGCTATCAGGAATAAATTTTAACTGACTTTGGCTGCCAAAGCTTAGACCTTTGCCCGTCAGCTGCCCAGCGCCCACGGCGATCAACGCTTGGCGCACGTGATAACCGGTCCCATAGGGATCTCGTCCTGGGTCTACAAAAGTTAACAGCCTATCTTTTTGGTAATCGGCAAAAAAGAAAAACCAGCCAGATATAAATACTACAATCAACATCCCGACCACGCTGGCGATATGCCAACGTCGTACACCGGCCAACATTACTAAGGCAAACCAAATTACAAAAAGTACAATTGCGGACCCTAAGTCTGGTTGCAAAATAACTAAGCCTGAAGCAGCCGCGGCAGCCACGCCGGTGGTTAAAAACTTTCGCCAATCGGTTAACTCGCGTCCATGCCTTGCTAAATAGTAAGCCAGCCATGCGATCAACCCAAACTTAGCAATTTCTACTGGTTGAAAAGAAAAACTACCAACTATAAACCAGCCCTTGGTTCCACGTAAATTTTGCCCGAAGATCAAAACCCCTACCAACAAAGTTAATCCAATTAAATATAGAGGTCGACTGATATTCTGCCAAAAACGGTAATCGATCATACTTATCCCAATTAATACTACGAGGCCAATTCCACCAAATACTAATTGACGATTAAAGTTTGTAAAATCTGGCTGATCAAAACTTAAACCAATGCTATATAAAGTAAGCAGGCTTATTAAAACCAACATTAATACGGCCAGGAGTAATGGCCAGTCATAAAATCGTAGGTTGGCGAGTATGCGACGTAACATAGTAAGTAATAGTAGGTACATATTATCTTCTCTGAAAAAGAAAAGCAAAACCGACCGATCGCCAAGGAATAAACCTTAAACGATTGGTCGGTCAGTTTCAAATGGTGATTAGCAAGTCTTCACCAAAAACAAATCCACACAGGAATGATCATGAGCATTGTAAACCCAACGACTGCCCCTACGTAAGGATTCGATCGTGGATCGGTGCCATCCATATGCCAGAAAGGTGGTACATCAATCAACCACAAAATAGCGTTAACGCACCAGCTATCCGCAAAGCCCCTTCCTATTTTTGAAAACTTTGCAGGATTAGTATTATGCTTTCCGACAGGACGGCTAAAAAAATCAGTACAGAACTTCTTTAAACTAAATTCACCATCTACTAACTCCCATGCCTTTCTTATGTACAGCAGAAAGCTGATAAGTGCGATACTAAATACCAAAAGTGCGTATATCATTCCTTTTCTCCTTCTCACCAGAATCAGTCAGCTGAATTTGTTCTTACGTAAACAACGGTTAAAACTGTTAAAA
>CAXGXT010000007.1:0-11116 GCA_964013765.1 uncultured bacterium
TTAGTCTTCTTTTTTTATCTCATTATAAACACCCAACGTTTCCTGTGCACATCTTGCCCAACTAAAACGTTTAACATTCTCCCTGCCAAGTACCGATGACTCATTTAATCTTGAATCGTCGGTCAATAAACTACTGATTACAGAAGACATGTTATGAGAATCATGAGGATTAAAATAAAGAGCTGAGCTTGCTAATATTTCTGGTAGAGATGAGGTCCTGGCAGCAGCCACAGGAGTTCCAACTGCCTGAGCCTCAAGAGCCACCAATCCAAACCCTTCGGCAAAAGAAGGCAAAACGTACAAGCTCGCACCAGCGTACAAAGCCGGTAAATCTTTATGGTCAATAAATCCAGGTGTAATAATATCCTGATTATAAGGTGAGTCTGCTATGGCTTTTTTAATATTCGGATAACGATCATCGGACTTCCCGCCAATTACTAATTGGTAATCCAAATTATATCGACTGCGTATTAAATTAAAGGCCGCCACAAGTCCTTCAAAATTTTTGTGATCTCGCCATACTCCAACACTAAATAAAAAAGGTTTAGTTATATTAAATTTTTGTTTAGCTCTAGCTAACTCCTCATTTGATACTTGGTTAAAATCAGGATCAAAACCAAGATGCGTTACACTTGCCTGGCCAATACTTTCCCCCAATATTTTTTCTACCTGGGTTAAGGTATGATGAGAAACCGTGATAACATGTGCCGCACGTCGGACAGCCGATTTAAAAACAGTTAGGTAAGCCCAACGATGGAACTTTGATCTAGTTTGGTTCGGTCCTGGAAAATTAAAAGGAGTAACATCGTGAATCGTGACCACAAATGGTTTTCTATAATTTAAGGGCACATTAAAATTAGTAAAATGCATAAGCTCAACCTTATGATCCTTAATAATTCGAGTGTACTTTATTTGTTCTTCCCAGCCGTACCAACTAATGTCTGCCACTACCACTTGCATATTTTTTGATGGCGTAAACACTCTCCCCTGTTCAGGTAACATAAATAAAATATATTCATTGTCGGAATCTATTTTTTCCAGCTCACGGACAAGTTGTTTAATATACATTCCCAAGCCCGTCGTGACTTCGGGACCATACATTCTAGCGTCTATACCTATTCTCATAGATTATTTGTCATTCCCGCGAAGGCGGGAATCTAAATTTAATTTCCACTGAAAATATAGCTCCTGGATCCCCGCTTTCGCGAGGATGACAATTTGATTAATATTTACATAATTCATAAAGTACTACTGTTAAATACATCTAGCGTCTCACGCGCGCATTGTTCCCAGCTAAATTTTTGTGACTGAACTCGCCCCAAATTACCCAAATCATCTAACAAGGATTGATCGTTCATCACTTCTTCAATAGCCAAAGACATACCTTCAACGTCATACGGGTCTACTAAAACTCCAGCTTGCCCCACCACCTCGGGCAACGAGGATGTGTTACTTGTGATTACCGGTGTACCACAAGCCATAGCCTCTAAGGGAGGCAACCCAAACCCCTCGTAAATGGCAGGGTACACAAAAAGTGAGGCTTGGCTGTACAAAGCTGCCTTGTCCTCTTCGGCCACGTAGCCCAGGTAAAAAACGTTTTCCTGCTCCCTGAATGCTCTATGCACCTTATCGGATGCCCAACCTTTACCACCAGCAATTACTAAAGGAACGCTGAAATTATTTTTCTGTCTTAAAATATTTACTGCTTCTAAGAGCGAGGCTATGTTTTTCCTAGGTTCAATAGTTCCCAAAGAAAATATATACTTTTCAGGTAAATTATATTTGGCTTTTATTTTATTTAATTTTTCTAAATCATTAATTAGTTTATATTCTTCGCTTAAACCATTGTAGACTGAATAAATTTTTGCTGCTGGCGTTTTATATAACGCTACTAGTTCTTCTTTAGTAAAATTCGAAATAGCTATGAGCGCCGAGGCTTTTTTGAATAAACGTTTTGGATTAACCAAATATTTATGCCATAACCGACCGTACCTTGTATAAAACTTTGGATAACGAGCTGACGATAAATCGTGAACAGTTAAAACCATCGGGCAAGACTTTGACCACGCCGCAAATTGCCAGGTAGGTAAAAATAATATATCCAGCCCGCCCATTAACTTATCAAGTTTTGGGTACTGCAAGAATCTCATACTGAGGCTAAGCAACTTGTTTGGCCATTTTTTAGCCACGACTTTTACATTCGAAAAAGGAAAATCAGGAACTTTCACCGGCTGTGCACTATTGTAAAACAAAATATATTGATTCTGGTTATCAATTTCAAAAAGTTTGATTAATAAATTGTAGGTATAAATCGAAACTCCTGAATACTCAGATTGCATTAAGCACCGAATGTCTATACCAATACGTTTCATTTTTTATAAACAAGCCACCTGCTTTTGATAAAAACTAGACCATCTGTCTTCTACAAATTCTTTGATTCGTTTTTGAAACGTTGGAACGTCAAACTGTTTTGCGTAAGAAGTGATAACTTCTGAATTGTACTCTTCAGATTTAAAACGAACCACGGCGTCGGCCAAGGCTTCCCAGGACTGCTCGTCAAAAAATATACCTGTCCGACCTTGAACCACAGTTTCACATGCACCTCCAGCCCGGTAAGCTATTACCGGTCTTCCGGCAGCCATAGATTCAATAGGGGTTAACCCAAAATCTTCAACTTGAGGATTTATAAACGCAGCCGCCCCGGCAAACAAGGCTGGTAAATCATTTTCAGGTACATAGCCTAAAAACTCAACATTTTTCCTAGCCAATTTTTTTAGTTCGTTTTCGTGCTGCCCACTTCCAAAAATTTTTAATGGGATGCCCAAACGATTAAAAGCTTTTACAATTATGTCGATTCGTTTATAGGCAACCAACCGCCCACCGGCCAAATAGTAACCGCCGTCCGAGAGCGGCTTTGGACTGCTTAACCCGTCGGTCACAAAACGCTTTAGATCTACTGGTGGATGTATTACGTCACTATCGCGGCGGTAATATTTTTGAATTCGCTCGGACACTGCGCGTGAGTTTGCGATAAACTCATCTACTCGTCCCGCTGCGGCCTGATCCCAGACTCGTAATCTAGTTAATACCGGTGGAATAAAAGCTTTAATAATTCCAGGATAACGCAATTCTTTAACATAACGATGAGTATCGGACCACAAATAGCGAGTTGGTGTGTGGCAATAGCAAATATGTAAAGTTCGATCGCCAGTGATTACTCCTTTAGCTAAGGCAGACGAAGATGACAAAACCACATCATATTCAGATAAATCGTAACTTTCTGTAGCTCGGGGCATAAACGGTAAGAACGGCTGACAATTATGAGTCGCCCCGGGAATTTTTTGTAACCATGAAGTTCTAATGTCCATACTTGCGTAAGCCGGTCCCATCCTATTTTTGTTGTATACCAAAGTAAAGATTGGTGCGTCTGGCCAAATCTCGTGTAAAACCCGTAACACACTTTCTGCGCCACCGGCTTGAGTCAAATGGTCATGTACTAAAGCGACTTTCATAGAAATTATTCTGATTGTCTATTTCTTAAGACCGCCCAAGGTGTTCTAAATAAAACTTGTAAATCTAGGGCTAGAGACCAGTTTTCAATATAATGTAAATCTAATCGCACTTCTTCTTCAAAATTTAAATCCGACCTACCAGACACCTGCGCCAGCCCAGTCACACCCGGCTTAACAGACAGCACTAGGCGGTGGTGATCGTCGTATTTTGCCACCTCCTCCACCTCATGTGGACGAGGGCCAACCAAGCTTAGCTTGCCGGCTAGCACTAACCAAAGTTGAGGAATTTCATCTAAAGAAAAACGGCGAATAAATTTACCAACTTTAGTTATCCGAGGATCGTTTTTAAATTTAATCATTGGACTTCCTTCACGTAGATTTTTATATTGAGCCTGAAACTCAGGGTCATATCGCATCTTGTGAGCACCTTCGACCATAGATCTAAACTTTACAAAAGTAAATGGTCGACCTCGTTGCCCTACCCGGCGATAAGTAAAAAATACAGGCCCAGTAGAATCAATTTTTACAAACAAAGCAATTAAGAACTGAAAAGGTAAACTTATAATTAATAAAATTATAGACGCTAATATATCAAAAAATCTTTTTACTATGCGCCCCCAACCATCAAGGGGTGTTCGCTTAACTTCAACTACGGGAATTCCGCCTATTGTGCTGACTTTTAGTCCTGTAACTCGCGTACCGATAACATCCGGTAAATATAAATATTCAAGATGATGAATATTTGTAAAATTAACTAAGCTTTCCGATTGCTCTCTCCGTCCGGTAACTCCGGCATCAATTATGGTATCGACTGCATCATGTTCAACCAACCTATTTAACTGAGCAGCTACGATTTCATTAAATTCTGACCAGCGGCCGATCGGCTTAAGGCCAAACACAGGCTGTTTCGATAAAACTTCAATCAGCCGATCGGCCGCAGAAGTATCACCAATAACCACGGCTCGGTGTACCCCAAACCCAGATTTGTATGCCATACGTTGCGCGACGGCTAAAGCTATGCGTTCCAGACTGACAAATAAAACAGCTAAGCCCCATCCAACCAAGAGCACAAACCGAGAATCAAATAAAAGTCGAGTAAAAAACATTACGGCCATAACCGCAGCCATAGCTGCTGCGCTAGCCAAGAAAACACGTCCAACTTCGTGAGCTAATTTTCGACTACCCCGAACTCGATATAAACCGGCCAAGGCAAAGACTCCAATCCAGACCAAAGCAATCACGGCCGCCAACTTTAAATAGTCATCAAAAGGTAACTCAAAAACAACCGGCCGGATAGCAGTTATACTTGGTAGAAATCGGATACTATGAGCGAGCAAAGCCGCGGCCAGAAGAGCTAAATAATCCAGCGGTACGCTCAAGGCAGTTAGGAGTAACTCAGATTTTTTCATTATTGCGTCAAATTTAAGGTAGCTGCATATTAACAGCATCTTCTGGGTATTTCAAGCCTATTTTACTACCAAAAAATTTTTAGACAAACGTAAATTTAATTAAAAAAGAAGCCCGTCCCCTGCCAAGAATGGCGGAGGACGGACAAATAATCCAAAAGCACTTCCCGGTCACTAACGACTAGGTTTACGTTATGGTCTGTAGCAGTTTAGCGATAAACTGCCGGGCATACCTGGCCGTTAAAACAATCTCAGTAGCCGCATATGGAATCATCCGTATGTGCAAGTCAAGCCTCCAGAATAGATGCCAACGGTTTCGCGCGTAGAGAGTCCAGAACCTATGGAGCCACTTACGTGAACGCAGTGGTCCAAAGGTACGATATAGCCACTGCAGCGGCCAATCAACAACATCATGCAGCCAATGCAAGGGTGGTGCCAATTTTCGACGGATAAACCGTAGCCGTGCTCTTTGGCGACGCCACCACCTCACCAACCAATCTCGTTTGGCCGCCAGTCGTTCACCTTGAGCAGCCTCAAACGCAATGTGCTGGCACCTATAAAAGTGCGCAATACCGTACGGCAAGTACATAAAATACCGCAACAATTCCATGCGTAAAAACTTACCATACGTCATTGGCTCAGACGAAGGAAGGCGATCACGATACGATCGTACCTTGATAAAGCCTGCCACCATCGGGTGTGCCTTTTCAACTGCAAAAGCCCAGCGGTACCAGAATATTCCGGTCTTCACCGCTTCCCTGGCTCTACCACGACTACGTCGAACTGCTCGCACCATATTACGCTGGCTGTAAAACGTTCGCCAAGCTTGATGATATACAGCTTGCCATTCTTTACGACTCATCCGAGGGTGGTCAATTACAGGGTGAAAAGTATCGTACCCACTAAAATCATCATCCATTGGGACTCCTTGAGCCACTGCCAGCGCATGGTCTTCACTGCCAGGTAATGGAGTTAATACATACAAGGCCATACGATCAACTCCAGTCTCGAACAATAACTGTACATCACGTAGCACAGAGTCACGAGTATCGTGAGGAAACCCAACAATATAACTTGCCTGGACCATAATCCCCAACTCACTACAACGCTGCCAGAGCTGCTTATACTTTTCGACGTTATTCTGCGGCTTGTTGGCTGCGGTTAAATTATTAGGATTCATAGACTCAACACCCATAAATACCTGGGTACACCCAGCCGCCGCCAGAGCTTCGAGAAATCCACTGAGCTTGCCACAGGCCAAATCAACCTGAAGCATAAAATCAATATCAAACCCTTGCTGACGCAAATCTGTTAAACCTTTCAAAATCTTGCGCCATTGAGGATTGCGGGCAAAATTGTCGTCTGTAATAAAGAATGAAACTTGTCCGTCGCCTGCTATAGCTTTGGCGCGTACAAATTCAATAATCTGTTCAGGATCACGACTACGCATGTCCCGCCCCTGCACGTTAATAATCGTACAAAAGCTGCAGGTAAACGGGCACCCACGCCCAGTGTCTATGGTGTGCAACTCTGCTGCAAAACTTCCATCAAAATACGTATCCGGAAAACATGGCAAAGGCGCACTTTCTAGAGCTGGTCTATCTCCTCGGTACAACATTTTATTCTGGCCGATAATAATATCGGCTAAGGCAGCGATCCAAACTTCTTCAGCCTCTCCTGCAAAGACAACCGTACCCTCGTCCATAAGTGCCTGGATTTCTTCAGGCATTCTGTGCGGGCACGGAATATCACGCTGATTATCCCTAACCCCATCGTATATGGTTGCGATTGATCCAGAAACATGAAAACCACCGATCACACAAGTAGCTCCGATTGCCTGCCAGTGATCAATGATCTGACATGCCCGAGGAAACTGAGCCGTCTGGACTCCAACCAAACCGACGATCAGCTTAGTTCGTGGTTCGTGCTTAAATCGCCGATGCAAGCGCTTTAGCTCCCGCGCTTGTCTCGCGACATTATCCTGAAGGAGGTGAACTTGATACGGTACGCCTGACGGCAATATCCGTGTTAGAGCATCGCTTGTCAGGCCATACATTGCCGCCCCGCTATTACTGGTAACAACTCCTCGTAGATACCTTTCTGGAAATCCGTAGTCATCAGTATTGGCCGGTAGTATTAGCACTACCGCCACCCGATCATATTCGGGCGGCAAAGAGACCTTTTCGCAACATCTCTTACTGCTCTCTACGATAGGTAGACTTGTAGCCATTATTTTCTCCCTGAGTTCAAATCAAGTTCAAATGTTTCTAATTAGTGCTTATCGAATTGTAAAAGAATTTCTTTGACTGAAAACTAATCAGTAAAGAATATTACACTAATACCAAAAAAAGGGCTCTTAGTAAAGAATTATACGTAGCCATATTGACAAATTCGCTTTCTTGTGCTATGCTCCCCAGGTCTAGCTCAGCTAGGTGACTGCCCCCACTTCGCCCTTCACTATCGTTCAGGGCTTCGCGGGGCAAGTCCCTTAATTATGTAAATAATTTGAGGGCTTGCCCCGCGTAGCTCCGAGCCTAGCGAGGAGCGAAGTGGGGGAGGAAAGTCCGAACACCACAACGGTTCCGTATGGAACGGGTAATGGGTAACGCCCACCCGATCTTTCGCAAGAGAGATTGAGGACCAGTGCCGCAGAGACAATACTACCTCAGGTTTACTTGGGGGAAAGGTGAAAAGTGTGGCGGTGTTTTGAAATGAGTAAGGGATATCCCCTCAATTCAAGGCTACACCACTCGCCTATCGGTGACGATAGGTTGCGGTAAACTCTACTCGGTGCAATGCGTATAAGCAGCTTGAACCGGCCGGTAACGGTCGGTCTAGATAGATAGTCATCCTCGAATTTATTCGAGACAGAATTCGGCTTATCGGCTGGACTAGACGAAGAAAAAAGACTCCTTAGGGAGTCTTTTTTCGAGTCCTGAGCGACCCTGAGCGAACGCAGTGAGTCGAACGGGAAGTCGAAGGACCTCCTAACTGGAAGATCTCTCCACTACACTCGCCTTGCTCGTTTCGGTCGAGATGACAAAAAAATTATTTTTTGTCATCTATCGCGCGATTAACAAGCCAATCGGCTTTTTTATTTTCCTCACGCCGAACATGCTTAAAAGTAACTTTTTTAAAGCCTTGAATTAAATTCCAGGCTTGGACAAATATTTTACCTAATTCCTTATCTTTAACTTTGTACTCTTGCTTTAATTGCTTAACAACTAATTCACTATCAAGAAAAAAATTAAGTTCTGTGCCTCCAAGTTTTTTTGCCTCGCTTAGCGCGAGCACCACCGCCTTGTATTCTGCTTGATTATTGGTCGCCTCGCCGATGTATTCCGAAAACTCGTGATCTTTTTGGCCATCGTTAATAACTACCCCAATTCCAGCTGGACCTGGGTTTCCTCTGGCCCCTCCGTCGGTATGTATAGTTAGTATTTTTGACATACTTATGATAATTTTAAACTAGCACATTTTTACAATCCCAAACAGGAGGGACTTAACGTGACTAACCTAATAATTGATGCAAAAAAACGTAAAATTACGTGCATCTGTCCCGAATGTGGAAATCATTTTCCATTCGACAATGAAACTTTTGATGAGGTTACAAATCTAGCTACTGACCCAAAGTGCGGACGCCCGCACTACCTTGGAGTGGCCAGGATTCGACCCGAAGGTCAGCCACTAAGCTGGGGGATGTTTAGACATCCAGACCTACAGACTTCAAGAGGAAACATGAGTGTGGCCTGTAGATCGTGCCAAAAAGCATTTCCCACATACAAGGTCTCCAACGGACAGAGAATAAAATGTCATCATTGTCAGGCTGAAGCCACGGTCTGGGAAGCTGAATGGCTCCATCTAATAAAATCAGGACCATCAATTAGCCATCTAGGCTGTAACGCTTGCAATGGAGACGGTTTGCTTCCAAGATGCTGGAGCTGTGATAAGATATTCTCAAAAATGTAAGTCGCGTAGAATGTTAATACAGTCACTCACACGAGCCAGCACTCGGAACAGGTGCTGGCTTTTTTTATTTACTCAACTTCAAATCAACCATCCTCAACTGCAGTTCTCGATTTCCATTCCATTCATTTGTTTCAAGCTGAAAAACCACATCAATCTTACTCCCTTCCGATAATTTGTTGGCCCACTTCCCTAAGCCAAACCCTATCATTTTTACATTACCCTCATCCCCCCTAACTTGTAATCGTAAATGCCGACCGTCGGCGCCGACTGTACTTATCTCCGACACGACAACTTCTTTCGCTAATAATATTGGCTGCGGATTACCAACTCCATAAGGCTCCAGTTTTCTTAAATCCTCCCATAGATCCCAGTTTACTTCTACAATATCAACTTCAGCCTCAACCTCCACAACTTTCTGAATATCCTTATTAGATAATTTTTTGGCTGCTAGATTTGTCATTTTATCAATAAATGGCTGTAAACTAGCCTCATCCTTAATTGTGAAGCCACAAGCCTGTTTATGGCCCCCAAAACGCTCTAAAAACTCACTAGAGCTACGTAATGCCGCAGTTATATCAAACCCAGGAATACTGCGTCCTGAGCCAACCAAGCCAGCCTGACTTTTACCAATCACAAGACTTGGCCTATGAAATTCATCTGTTATCCGCCCGGAAACTAACCCAACCACGCCAGTTGGCCAGCCTGCTCCATGGGCAGCCAGAAGTTTTTGAGTTTTAACTTCTCCGATTTGTGCCTTTGCTTCTTTTTTTATTTCGTCAGTTATCCGTTGTCTTTCTTTATTGGTGGCCTCCAGCTCATCGGCTAAGCTAGTTGCTTCTTCCCTATCTTCGGTGACCAACAATTGATACGCAGTTGAAGCATGATTCAATCTGCCCGCTGCGTTTAACCTAGGCCCAATCTGAAAACCTATTGTTCCAGCGTCCGCCTCGGCTAATGAATACTTCATTTGTTTTGATAAAGCCTGCAACCCAACTCTTTTTGTTTTTCTTAAAACTACGATCCCAAAATGAACTATAGTTCTATTTTCCCCTAGCAACTGCATCATATCTGCGACCGTCCCAATGGACACTAAGTCTAACAACCATTTTTCGTAACCTTCGGGCAAAGGCGTTACTTTATATTTACTATGTTCCGAGGACAATGCTTGCGCTACTTTAAATGCAACCCCGGCCCCAGACAAACCCTTGAATGGATATTTTTCACGTTTTAAATTTGGATTTATTAAGGCCAAGGCTTTAGGTAAAGTTTCGGGCTCACTGTGATGATCTGTAATAATTACATCAATGCCTTTATCTTGAAGCCCGGCTACTTCTTCCACGTTTCCAACTCCGCAGTCAACTGTGATAACTAAATTTACTTTATTTTCTATAATTTCTTTAACCGCTTCTGGGTTTAACCCATAACCTTCTTTCTCACGAAAAGGAATGCGAACTTTTACCTGACCACCTAAATCTCTAATAATTGAAACCATAACTGCCGACGACGACACCCCGTCAGCATCGTAATCTCCATAGACTAAAATAGATTCTTTTTTTTCTAAAGCCTTAAAAATTCTATCGATCGCTTTTTTCATATCGACAAAAATAAAAGGATCATGAAGATCCTGATTGTAATCTGGCTCCATAAACTCATCCACTTCGGCGGGGGTCTTAAAACCTCGATTAAATAACAGTTGTGAGAATAATTGAGAAAATTCCGGAAATTCCTTAATAAATTTAGCGGTTGGCTTTTTGGCTAAGCGCCAAACCTTTTCAGTCATAAAAATTTATTACTTGCTTACTTAAATAATACCTACTACAATTTATAGTATGAATCACGCAAAACGAAGAAAATTAGTAAAGCGACTTTGGACTACCGTAGCTATCATCATCGTTGGGTCGATGGTCGTGTTTACAATTTACCCGGCATTTTACCATTCCGGTATCTAATTGGCTATAACGTTATTAACGTTTAAGTACAGCCAAGAAAGCCTCTGGAGGAATATTAACCTTACCATGCTGGGCAAGCCTTTTCTTGCCCTTCTTTTGTTTTTCTAACAGTTTCTTCTTACGCGTATAATCCCCGCCGTATAATTTGGCAGTCACATCTTTACGTAGCGGGCTTAAACGTTCGGCAGCAATAACTTTCCCGCCAATCGCTGCTTGGAGCTTTAAAGCAAACTGCTGACGAGGCATTGTATTTTTTAATGACTCAACTATCCTGCGCCCA
>CAXGXT010000008.1:0-10946 GCA_964013765.1 uncultured bacterium
ACAAAAATACTTCCAGGTACGGCCATTACTTCATGGCCGTAATCTAGAGCTAACTGTGACGTGATCAACGCTCCAGATTTTGGAGGCGCTTCAATGACTAGTACTGCCTGACTAATGCCGGCCAGGATTCGATTACGGAGAGGGAAGTGCCATTTTTGGGCCGAGCGCCCGAGTGGAAATTCTGAGACTATGGCTCCGCCTTGGTCAACTATTTCACGAGCCAGGCCGTTATTGCTGGCCGGGTGGATTAAATCTAAGCCCGACCCAATCACGGCCACCGTTCGGCCGTGGGCATCCAAACAGGCTCGATGAGCAAGTGTATCGATCCCGAAAGCTAGACCGGATAAAATCGATACGTGTTGGCTAGCTACAGCCGGGACCAAATGTTCAATTATTTGGCGTCCATAGGGACTGAATTTTCTGGTCCCAACTACCGTTAGGCTTTTTTCGGCGGCCGGTAACTTGCCTAGGTAAAATAGTACCGCCGGTGGATCGTATATTTGTTTTAGGCGAAATGGGTAGGCGTCGTCTTTTATAGTAACTACGTTTATTCGTTTATTTTTTAAATTACCTAGTTCTTGGTCGGGATTTATTTGGGATCGTTGTTCTGCTATTTGAGCAAAAGTTTTTTTGGGCAGCCCAATACTTTTAAGTTCGGAAAAGCTGGCCTGCCAGGCTTGCTTTAGATTTGGAAAATGATTTATTAGTCGTTTAAAGCTGGCTGGACCCATCCATTCGATTTGGGCAAAAGCCACCCAGTATTTTAATTCTTCGTCTTTTATTTCTTTAATCATTTTTTTATTAATTTGGCTATACAAAAAACGCCTGCTCATAAATTAAGCGGCGCTGTGTTGGATTTTTATTCTTTATGGGTTGTATTTTAGGGTAAAATTTTGTTTTTAGCTAATTTTAACTAACATGACTTGCTTTTTTACTTGACTTCTAGAGACCCTTGTGATAGTATGTAATACCCTACTGGAGAGGATATATTCGCCCTGAAGTTTCTTTACTGCTTACCATCGTCCGTTTGGGTTGCCCCTCCCTTCCCTAATGGTCTTGGTAGGCAGTAAAGAAACTGCAGGGTTTTTTGATACCTCTATTTTATCATTAGGCCTAAATCAGTCACAGCTTTGTCCAGGAAACCAGATATTTTTAAGCGTTCGCCCAAGTTAAATTTTTGTAGGACGAATTTATCGGTGGGGATTTTAATACCACTCTTTGGTTTAATACCTAGTCTTAAGCGCATAAAATCAGTAGATTTTAGGTGATCGATAATAGACTGCAGGCCTCGGTGGCCACCGGCAGAAGTCCCGGTTTTTCTAGTCTCGCCAAATAAGATATCTACGTCATCGTAGATAACAATTATATTTTCAGTTTTAACCTTGTAATATTTAGCTAAGGCGGATACCGATTCTCCAGACGAATTCATAAAGGTAGTAGGCTTGGCTAAAATAATTTTTTGATCACTATTTGAAGCCGATATTGAGGTGGCAATCTGCGCCTTATTTTTTTTATCTAGTTTAAAGTTCCCAAATTTACCAGTGCTTTCCGACAAAAATTGGTCCAGGGTTAAAAATCCTAAATTATGGCGAGTTTTTTGATATTTGGTTCCGGGGTTACCTAGCCCGACAATTAATTTGGTCATCTTACGCCTCCTTTATTTGGTAGCTTCTTTGCTATTTTACTACCTTTGTACTGTTCAGTGCTAATTTGGATTGGTCGTCCGATAAACCCAAAGGTATCGCGTATTTGGCCTTCAACAAAACGTCGGTACGATTCGTGGAGTTGCTGGTTTCTTCCGAGCGATGCGTAGAAGTGCAGAAGGTCGTTTTCGTCTCGCCGTAAGGTGTAGATGTGAGGTCGTCTGGCACCTCGGCCGGAGGGGGAGTGCTTTTTAATAATTTTTTTCAAGAGTCGTTCCAAGGCCTTAGGCGAAATTTCTTTGTTAGGTGCTTCGTAAACTTCAATAATATGGTCGAGCATTTTTTTTACGCCCAGTCCTGTTTTGGCAGACAATAAAACCAATGGGGCCCATTCCAGGAAGGCCAGCTCGGCATGGTAATATTTTTCAAGTTTTTGCCTGGCTTCAGTTTCAAGATTTTCAAGTAAGTCGATTTTGTTGGCCACGATAATTACTCCACGATTACCTTTTCCTAAGAGTCCGGCCAATTGTCTGTCTTGCTTCGTCATTTTGATATTGCCTTCGGTTACCAGAATGGAGATGTCAGCTGATCTTAGTAAGCCCAAGCTTTGTTTGGTGCTCGAGCCTTCGATACCGGCTTGGACTCGGGCTTGGCGTCGGATACCGGCCGTGTCTACCAATTCAATAGTGTAGCCCTGGTATTCGATGGTGGTTCTTTGCGCGTCGCGCGTAGTGTGAGGGAGTTCACTAACAATAACCCGCTCTTCGTTGGCCATCCCATTCATTAAAGAAGACTTACCAGCGTTTGGTTTACCAATTAGAGCGACTGTAATAGTTTTGGCCTTATCGGCCGAGACAGCTGTTATAGACTTAGGAAGTTTGTCGGCAATCGCGTCCAAAAGATCTCCTGAGCCTGAGCCATTGGCGGCCGACACAGGGTGGGCTTGATCTAATCCTAAAGAGGCAAACTCGGCCACTGCATTTCGTTGCGACTGCTTATCGATTTTATTACAGGCGACCAAGACCGGTTTATTAGTTTTTTGTATGACTCGAGCTAGGTCGCGATCCGACGGCAAGATTCCAGCTTTACCATCTACTACCAAGACCAATAAATCTGCTGCGGCTAAGGCTTTACCTGTTTGGGAAATTATACCTTTCTCAATTGCTTCGTCTGGCTGCAAAGGTTTTATTTTTTTTAATACTCGTTTTGAAGTTAAAGCTTTGAGCCCGGCTTTAAGATTATCTATATCAACTCCGCCAGTATCAACAATTGTAATATTATTCCCTCGCCAAATTGCGGTACCATAATTACGGTCCCGCGTAGTACCGGCAGTTTTGGAAGTAAAGGCCCCCGAAGACTCGGTTAGTCTATTAAATAATGTCGACTTCCCGACGTTTGATCGGCCAATCAACACTACCGTTGGAGGTGATGTAATTTTTTTAGAATTCATTTTTCAAATTAAATTTATTTTTTACCCAGAATAACCAGAATATCTGTGGCCTCACTTATTAATGATTCGTTACTGTCGTGCTGAGCCCATTTAGGAACTGCAGGTGCAACCGGCGCCTCCAAGATGTCTTCTAGATGGTGTAGGGTATCGAAGTTATTGTCAGATTTAAGGCTGTAAATTACAGTTTTATTATAGTCCTGTGTCGGAGCATTTCCAATACGCCTTACTTCATAACCAAATTTTTCTAGCAATTGTGAAGTCTGGCTGGCTAGGCCGATAATAGTCGTACCGTTTAGGACTTCAATCTGGCTAATATTTGGTTGATCAGTAATTATTTTTGAAGGCAGGTCATCGGTGGTGTCGGTATTAATGTTTAAAGTAGAGTCAACGGTAATAATGCTACCGGCCGTGCTTTCTGGGTTGAAAAGATTTTGAGCGATAGCTTGTAGCTCACTAAAGTCTCCAATTTTTGGTTGTAAAATAAAGGCTTGGTCAACAATCGCCGCGACTAACGGCCCTCCAGGGCTGTCGTCTAGGACTCGATGACTAACAGTTAAGCCATCTAATTCTTTAAGTAACTGATAGAACCTGGCTACTTCCCATTCTTGAACGTTGGTCGCAATATTGTCTTCGACTAGGTTGGAGATGGCTCTGATCTTTAGAGGATTAACTAAGGTTGAGATAGAAAATAATTCTTTTTTTAAGGCCAAAATAATTTGTTGCTGACGCCGCGCGCGAGCAAAGTCCGAGCCCTCAACACCGCTGGCTTGGCGCGAGCGAGCGTATTTTAAGGCTAGCTCGCCATCCATTTTTCTTTTTCCAGACTCAACATGTAAATGTTCATAACGTTCGGAGGTGGTGGCCGTCTCTTGGCCAGGGATGGGAAATTTTTTATCGTCAAGCGTGTGGGCTACTTCAACAGTTATTCCATTTAGAGCATCAATTAAATCGACAAAGGCTTGGAAATCTATTCTCACATAATAGTGAACAGGGGTGTTAAATACGCGACTTACGACGTCGGCAGCTAGTTGTCCGCCAGTACCCGGTCTATTTGCTTCACCAAAAGCTGAGGCATGGTTAATTTTACGCCAACCATAACCAGGGATCGGAACCAGTAAATCTCGAGGGATTGAGAGTAGGGCAAGCTGTTTAGTAGACGGTTTAAGGCTGGCCAAAATAATAGTGTCGCTCAAATAAGGTCCAGCATGTCCAGGTCCACCAACTCCAAGCAGTAAGACGTTGATTCGATCACCGGCTTCGCCGGATAATGCCCTGTCTTCGTTTGCTATGAGGTGTCTAATAGATCCCCAAAAACTAATTTTTCCTTCGCCTCCGCTACCAGAACGAAAAGTAAAAGCAGCGCTTAGTACAGCCAGGCCTACCAGTAGTAAACCAAACTTTTTACTTAAGCGAATCGACCGGCTCGCGCGCGGCCGGTCGTAGTGAATTTGATCAGACAATATTTTTCCGGTTAACTATTTATCTATTAAAGCGGCTGAAGTATACCAGGATTTTTAACATTCGGCAACGTCGGACGATTGTAAATGACAGAATAAAATGTTATTATGCGTCCATGTTTCGACGTCGCAAGTACGAAAGTTTTACAAGTGATCAAGGCTCTGAGGTCTCGGTTTGGAGAGAGGCTATGCGTTTCATCGGTGAGTTATTTAGGGTCATTTTAATATCGCTAATTATTATCATACCGATTCGGTATTTCATTATTCAGCCTTTTTATGTAAAAGGAGCTTCGATGGAACCGAATTTTTTAAATCGTGAATACCTTATTATCAACGAGATAGGTTTGCGGTTTAATTCACCAGTTCGCGGAGACGTAGTAGTTTTTCGTTACCCTCTAGATCCACGTGAGCACTTTATCAAACGTATTATCGGTTTACCGGGGGAGTCAGTAGATATTGACAGAGGGCAAGTTATCATCTACAATCAGTCGCATCCTGATGGACGGGTTTTAGTTGAGCCGTATATAAATGAGCCTACGCCTGAGGGTCCAACCGGCCGAGTAAAGTTGGGAGAGGAAGAATATTATTTACTTGGTGATAATCGTGACAGCAGTCTTGATTCTAGATTATTTGGAGGTGCGCACAGCGATAGTATAATTGGTAAGACATGGTTGCGCGGTTGGCCGTTGGACCGACTCGGTTCAGTAACCAACCAGGAAGCCTATGGTTTCTAAAAGTTTTTTAGTTCGGGGGGAAGGCCCGATTTTTTTATAAAATATTTTTAAATTTAAATATGCCCCGACCTCCATCCAAAGACGTAAAAGAAATACCTAAAGACGAAGACGGGAATCCAATACCTAGCGTCCGCGCCAATCAGTTATTGCGCGGGTTTAAGGATATCCTACCCAGTGACCAGCCTTACTGGGATTTTATGCGTCAACGGGTAGACAAGTTGGCTACTACTTATGGTTTTCAACGTATTGACACTCCAATTTTAGAAGAAACTAGTTTATATAATCGCAGTTTGGGGAAACAAACCGATATTGTCCAAAAAGAAATGTTTACTTTTTCTGACCAGGGCGGCAGTTCGTTAGTGCTGCGACCGGAGCCAACTGCAGCTATGATGCGGGCCTACATTAATCACGGCATGATTAGTTTGACTCAGCCGGTCAAGCTATACACTATTGGGCCAATATTTCGACGCGAGCGACCACAGGCCGGACGCACCCGTCAATTTCATCAGTTTGATTTTGAAGTGATCGGAGACGGTGGTCCGGTAGTTGATGCTCAACTAATATCAATGCTTTATAATTTTTTTGTAAAGCTTGGGTTAACAAAAGTTAGAATAGCTATTAACAGTATTGGTAACTTAGCTTCTCGCCAGGCGTATAAGGAAGAGTTAGTCAGTTATTACAAAGGTAAACGTCGTTTATTATGTGCAGACTGTAAGAAACGTTTAACTAAAAATCCTTTACGATTACTTGATTGTAAAGAAGCAGGTTGTCAGCCGGTTAAAGAAGAGGCGCCACAGATTATTGACTGGCTAGACGAACAATCACGAACGCACTTTATGAAAGTGATTGAATTTTTAGACGAGCTGGACATGCCATATGAGCTCAATCCTTATTTAGTAAGAGGCTTAGACTATTACACCCACACAGTTTGGGAAGTTTTACCCGACGAAGGAGAGCAGGGGAGTCAATCTAGCTTGGCTGGCGGCGGTCGGTATGACGGTTTAGCTGAAGTTTTAGGTGGTGAGCCTACATCAGCTTGTGGGTTTGGAGTAGGAATTGAACGCACTATCGCGCAGCTGAAATTAGTCGGTGCCAAAGTTCCGAAGGGCGAACAGCCAGATTTGTTCTTGGCTCAGATTGGCGATCAAGCAAAAGTTAAAGCTTTAAAGCTTTTTGAAAAAATGCGTCAAGCAAATTTAAAAGTTTCCGAAAATTTTGCCAAGGATAGTCTAAAGAGCCAATTAGAGCAAGCCAACAAATTGGGTGTAAAATATGTGATTGTTTTAGGTCAGAAAGAAGTAGTAGACGGCACAGCTTTGATTCGAGATATGGAAAGTGGTATTCAAGAAGTTGTAGATTACGATAAAACTATTGATACAGTTAAGAAGAAGTTAAGTCAGGCAGACTCAGCTGAAAGTTAGACTACAAAAAACTGTTTTTTATAGCTGGTTAGCTGTGTGAGGAAAACTCCCACTTTAGTGGGAGTTTATGATTTGACGGTGGACAAAAATGGTGGTATAGTTTTGTAGTGAAAGTCACTATTTTTTTAATTTCTTAAAGCCCAACGTGTGGTCCGAAGCTTTTCAGCGAAGGATCCATTGCCCGGGCATTCCTGAAAGGGGGTCGAAAGACTAAAAATGGCTGAAATCAAGCGAAAACAAGGAGAAACTTTTGAGAGCATGCTTCGACGTTTTAATAAAACTTTGCAGCGCAGCGGAAAAATGTTGCAGTTTCAAAAGAATCGTTTCCACGAAGAGTCTCCAAATAAGAATAAAATGCGTACCGACGCTTTGCGAAGATTAACTGTGACCGAAAAGCGCGAATATCTTAAACGAATTGGTCGTCTTAAAGAAGAACCACGTAAGCGGCGACGTCGTTAAATTTTTTATTATTTTAGTTAATGACTAGTAAATCTGATATAGAGACAGATATAACCTCGGCCATGAAGGCAAAGGACGAGGTGAAGCTGTCTATTTTGCGTCAGGTTAAAAATGCAATTGACCAAGCCGAAATTACTAACGGCCGAGCCGAATTAGACGAGGCAGGTTTGATTAAAATTTTACGCGGTGAGGTCAAAAAAAGGACTGAAGCTGCATCAGATTACGTAAAGGGCGGCCGGCAGGAGCTGGCTGACAAAGAAAACAACGAAATCGAAATTATTCAGTCATATTTACCGGCCGAAATGGACGAAGCCAAAATACGCGAAGTAGTTTCGGCAGTCGTTAAGGAATCAGGCGCCAGTGGCCCTGCAGATTTCGGGAAAGTAATGGGCGTTGCTATGGCAAAATTCGAAGGAAACGTAGATGGTGGCCGTGTCGGCCCAATAGTCAAGGAGTTGCTGAGTTGAAGATTTAAAAAATTGCTGAAGATCTAGTGAACCTACCCGGTTCAAAAATTAAAATTTAAAAATAAAAAATTCGTTTGCTTTAAAAGCGGCGAATAAAAACAATGAGGAGAGGCTCCCCATATTCAGCGCCCCGAGATTCTAAGCGTCGATCAAGGCTCGGGCAAATATTAACCATCAGTGGCTTATTGTTATTGGTGGGCTTTTTGTTGTCTGCGACTCCTGCTTTGGCGCAAGTGGGTAGACCAGATGATTTCGGTTTATCTTTTGGAAATATACTCGGTTTAGGTAGTGGCGATATAAGGGTAATTGCGCTTAGTATAGTTAACGTTTTACTCGGGTTTCTAGGAGTTCTCTTAGTAATCCTGATTTTGTATGGCGGTTACGTATACATGACCTCGGGCGGTAACCCTGACAAGATCGAAGAAGCCAAGAAGATTTTAAGGAATGCGATTATCGGGGTAATCATTATTCTTTTGTCTTTTGCCATCACGAGGTTTTTACTGAATAGTTTGGCAAGAGGCATTAGCGGACTAGAAGATCCTTCTGGGGGAGTGGTGGCTTGTACTAATTGTGGTCATCTAGGCGCGGGTATTATCGAGAGTGTTTACCCTGAGCCCGGCGCGCGGGAAGTGGTCCGCAATACCAGCATTATTGTCACTTTTAAGGAGGAAATGAACCCGGCTACTATTATTAATTTTGGCACTACCTTAAATACCATACCAGCTCCTGACGTTAATGGTTTTATAGGTGGTACCTTGGAGAAGGTAGGTATTAGTTATATTGATCCGGTTACTGACACTATTGAATTTATTGATCCGTTGGAGGTAAGGGTTAGCACGATCAATGATGACCGTAAAACTTATGTTTTTGTACCCCAACAATATTTGGGTGACGGGGTAAACGACATCTGGCACGAGGTTACTTTAAGCGGAGATATCCAAAAAGCTAATGGGGATCCAGCTTTTGGGACATTTGGTGATGGGTATTCTTGGACCTTTGAAGTCGGAACCCGTATCGATCTCGAACCACCGAGGCTGCTTAATATTTTCCCAATTCCTGATGGGACGGATGACAATTACGTCGAGCAGGCTGCAGACTTGGCCCGAGGATTAGTACAGGTAGTTGGTCAGCCGTCGACCGGAATAGATTTAGAGGTTAGTGCAGCTGTGCCAGATTCGGGGTCAGTGCCTGCTACAGTTTCCGGACAATATACAGGTACCTTTAGCGGCACTATTAGTGTAGATGTAGATGCGGCAGTACCTGGAGAGGAATTGACTGCAACAGTTATTTGGGGCACCGGCGGGAATATAAATGATTCATCTAAGAAACTTATAGAGGGGGGTAGGATTGTTTTAGGTAGCGGCTTAGCTTTAACTCCCGATACTGTTAATGCTGTTGATGGTTGGACGGTAACAGTTCAGGCGCCAGAGTCAGCCGATACGTTGACTATTGGCAACCGAACTTATTCTTTTACGGACGTTGATCCCCCAGGACCCAATCAAATTTTAGTGGGTGGTGGACCGAATACGACTGCCTTTAATATTTTCTTAAAACTTGGTCAAGACAGGGATTTAGTAGATATTTTTGTTGGAATTCAAGGATCAACGGGAGTAGAACTGAATGCTAAGTTGGCTGGCAGCGCTGGTAATACGATTCTGGTGACCGCCACTGGCAGCTGGGCAGACATTACTCCATTGTCGGGCGGACAGGATCAGAGTTTTACTATCACCTGCCAGGGTCCGTGCGACCAGCCGCGCAACGTTATTATTCAAATGGAATTTTCGGAAGCCATGAACCCTTTAACTACTATAGGCGAGGTAGCCACAGATGATAATTCTCAACCAGGGGTCGGTAATTTAGGAGCAGATGACTTTAGTTTTATCACCGTCCAGGCCGACGTAGACGGTAACGGCTTTGACGATGATGAGTATGTGGCTGGAGAATTTATTCTCAGCAACCAATATCGTACGGTTGAATTTACCACCGGCGATGTTTGTCTAGACGCGACTGGTCAGCCGCTTAGAAACTCTTGTGGTGATCCAGTTTTTTGTCTGCCAATCAGCGAAACAGCCTTGGGTGGAGTTACTTCGTACAAAGTTACAGTCTTAGCTAATGAGTTGGCCACCTGTGGCTCTGGAGCGAATGAAGTTAATTGTAGTGAAGCACGATTCCCAACTTGTGGGGCAACTAATACTGGTAGCGGAAATGTTTGTCAGGATCCGACTAATCCTGGAGTTTTAGTTTACTCACCGCAATCTGTTTCCAGAACCACTGGACTTTTGACTGGAGTTGAAGACATGGCCGCGAATTCTTTCGACGGAAACCGAGACAATAATACTTGGGGACCAAGTGCACAAAGTGGTTTTCCTCCGTTCAGTTTTAATGATTTAGTCGATCAAAACGGTGATGATGCTGAGTGGCAATTTTATATTAACGACCGGATTGAGCTAACTCCACCAAAAATAAATATTAACCAGACTGGTGTGCGGGGACGGGCAGTCAGTCAAGTAGCACCGATCGAATTAGAGTTCGATAGTCTACTACAAAGCTCCAGCTTAAAACCAAATGGGGGGTATCGCGACGGGTACTGTACCTGTGGGGCTAACGGTGATTGTGGCGACGGAGAAATTTGTTCACCAAATGGTTTTTGTCAGTCGCCTACCGGGATTACAAATTTCTGCCAGTTAAGTTCGGAATGTGCGGCCAGCCAAGTTTGTCAGACGCGCGATCACCTAACTTTGTTTGATCAGACCGTACCTCGCTCGGGGTACTGGATTGCTAATCGTGGGTTAGATCGTGATAGTCCTCAAGATGGTTGGGCCGACCGGACTCGAACAGAAATTCGTCATACTGCTCTGAAGGAAACCACGGTTTACGCGGCCGAAGCGGCTTCGGGCATTAAAGATGTTTATCAAAATTGTTACCTGCCTGGCGAAGGTCCAACCGATGTAGATATTGGTAACGGTGCTTGCGGTACGTCCTCCGGTACGTCTTCAGCAAAACCATATTGCTGTAATGGTGTAGCTACTAACCAGGTCTGTCGTGATCAATTGGGGTTATGACCTTCAGTCATTCCCACGAAAGTGGGAATCCCCTTAATAATGCACTATCATTGAGATCCCCGCTTTCGCGAGGATGACTAGAAAAAATGGATAAAAATAAAAAGACATTTTTCTTTGCCCTAGCAGCTTTGGTTGCGGCTTTATTTTTTGCTGCCACTCCCGTGTTGGCGCAGGTAAATAGGCCATCTGACTTCGGGCTGTCTTTTGGAAATATTCTTGAGATCGGAAGAGCGTCGTGTAGGGAAAGAGTGTA
>CAXGXT010000009.1:0-10281 GCA_964013765.1 uncultured bacterium
GGTCCCGACTAAGCCAGGCCAGCGCGCCCAAAGTAAAAATTCCGCCAATAATAATACCAGCTATAATTGTTTGGGAAATAAGACGACGGAAGCGCCGACCTAAATTTTTAGGAGAGCGTGGAGACTTTCTCTGAATATTGTGGCTGACCGTATGCTGGGCAACACGATTATTTCCTGCACTAGAACGTCGTCGACGTTTTGAGGGTCTTTTTTTCCAGTTTCTCGGAGAATGGGTTCTTTGGGCGAATCCTTGGTTAGACATAGGTATTTAAAAATAAAAAAGGATATACCAGTACTACCTCAGTATACCCAGATAGTCAACATTTTGGTAAATCCGATCTGTTGACAAAGTTATGACTTAAAATAGAAGCGTCGGTCCAATCAGGGCCGCATTTTGACCTAGCCGCGCGCGGACGATTTTAGTTTTAGTTAAAGTTGGGTAAACAACTCTTTTGCGAGCAAGTTTAATGGCTGGCGGAACGAAGATTTTTACATTAGATAAGCCCCCGCCAATTATTATTACTTCTGGATCGAGTGTATTTATAATATTGGCTAGACCTGTGGCCAAAGAATCAGACATAAGTTTAAAAACTTCTTTGGCTTTGGCGTCTTTGTTCCCCAAGGCTCGTTTTTCAACTTCAATTGGTTCGGCAGTCTTGCCTGATAGTTTTTTATATAGTCTAACTATAGTTGGTCCAGCCGCATAAGCTTCTAAGTGTCCACGCTGCCCACAGCTACAGTTTTCACCATAGTCAACTATTGTTTGATGACCAAGCTCTCCAGTGGTCCCGTGAGCTCCGTGAATAATTTGTTTGTCGATAATAATTGCTCCACCGATGCCCGTGCCCAAGGTAAGACCAACTATGAGATTGTGTTTTTTTCCAGCTCCGTAAGTAGCTTCAGCCAGAGTAAAAGCATTAGCGTCGTTTTCTAGCTTAACAGGTTTTTTGAAAGTCCACTTTATGGCTTTGGCTAAGTCGACGTCACGAAAAGACTTGGGCAAATTAGGACTACTAATCACCCGACCTTTATTAACGTCTATCTGCCCGGCAATACCAATCCCAATTCCCTTAACTCCTTTGGCTTTCTCATTTTCTAGATTAGCGATTGCCTGACTTATATTTTTTATAACTGCTTTAGTCCCGCGCTTTACTTCGGTGGGCACGCGTACTTTTTTTAATACCCGTTTGCCAGAAATTAGACCCGCGTCTATTTTAGTACCTCCGACATCGACGCCAATATATAATGGTGAAGCCATATTAAGATTTATTTAGTTGCTTTACTATATATTCGGCTTGTTTAGCTCTAATGTCAATGCCTAGCTGGGTTGCTCCTAACACACCAAAGTTTCCTGAAAATTCTAGAATCAATGGTTTATGATTTTTTATGATAAAGTCATAAGCCATCCAAGGAAAGTTCATTTTTTTTGATATTTTTATAGCCAGAGTTTTAGCTGTCTGAGGAATGTTTTTATTCGAGATAGTGCTGCCGTGATTTAGGTTGTGTAACCAGTTGGTAGGATTAATACGCCAATAGGCAGCTGCAATTTTTTCTCCAACAGTAATAATCCTTAAATCACGATCTTGATCGGGAATAAATTCTTGAGCGTAGAATATTTTTGAATTTTTTAAATATTTTAGAGCTGCAATTTTATTTTTAATTAAAAAAACGCCCTGGCCAGAAGCGCTGTGGTAAATTTTTGTAACAAATGGATAGGCAGTGTGCGAAATATATTTTTGGGCCTGATTTATTTGGTCGGTAACAAAAGTTTTGGGGATAGGCAGGTTATTTGATTTTAAAAAGTAGTGTTGAAGAAATTTATTATTAAAAAAAATGTTTTGTGACAAATTAGGAAAAACCGGCCGGCTGGTTATTTTAGTTAATTCGGCAGTGCGCTTAGCGACTAGTTCATACTTGCGACCTTTGTCGTCGGCATGCCAAAAGTACGCATCGGCGACGGGAATTCCTTTTTGCCAGTTGGGCGAGTCGATATCAAAAAAACTAGTGTCTACCCCTAGTTTTTGAAGATGTCTCGCAATATTTTTATGGAAGCCATTATAGGCTTGGGCTAAAGCTACGTGCACAGTTACGACTTTATTTTTTTAAGGTGGGCGCTAGTTTCTTTGAAGAGCTCTTCGGCTCGTGGACGGTCGAAGGTAGTGATTGTCAAAAAGAAAATGGCACTTCGTAAAGATGTCCAAGCTAAATACAAAGCCAGGCGGTTTTTGAATTCCTTGGTTTTTTTAAGACCTCGGGTTTCAAGGTAAGTGCTCAGAAAAAGATTTTGTAGCTTGGTAATTTGTTTGGCCGGGAGCAAGGGCTTGGCCATGTAGTGCAGTTGTTGGATAAAGCTGCCTAGATCACGTGTAAAATGAGCCAAGCAAGTATCGGTAAAGTCGATTATAAAAAGCTGGTTTGGTTTTTCTATATTGTAAATTACGTTTTCGGGATGAAAGTCGCCGTGGACGACATTGATATCAGTAAACCCGTTTTTTTTCTCTAGGCGGTCGATTTGTTTAAATAATTGCTCGGTCCGCTTCCAGAAGCGGGGGTAGTCCTTATGCTTTTTTTTAATTGAAGCCAAGAAATGTTTAGGGCCGGGGATGATAGTGGCCACCCGGCTTTGAATCTGGTTGAAGTTTTTCACCCCGGCTGTTGGGAGCTCGTGAATTTTTGCTTGCCACTTGGCTGACAGGGTAACAATGGTTTCTAAACGAGCTTGGCGGCGAGCGTTATTTGGATCGGCCGCAGCTTTAACGATATGCTGATAGAGATTTTCGCCTTCGGCTTCGGTATAAAACATGGCCCGAAAAGTTTTGTCGTAAAAAAGAGGTTGGCTGCAGCGGACATCTCCCTGGTCAAAACCGTTTTGCCACAAATGGTTCATGGCTAGGTAGGTACCGGCTCGGTCTTCGGCAGAGTTTGCATTACAAAAAATGTTTACCGGTTTTAGTTGGCGGCGTTTAAAGTGAATGGTGTAGCGAGCGACTATGTGATAAAAAGATTGTTTGCCAATTTTTTGTTTGAAAGTTTTAATTTTAATGTAGTCAATATCATTTTTTTGGATAGCTGGCAGAGGGATATTTTTTTTGAAATATTTAGCCAGGAAATTTTGATTTAACAAGGCAAAGGCGCGTTGTCGTTCTATGCCCGGAGCAATAGCTTTGGGACGAGGTTTATAGGTTCGCCAATGTTTTTTCCAGATTTCCTTAACCAGAGTGTAATAAATTTTTTCAGCGCGTAATTTAGTGGCCGCGGTTACCTTGGGCAGGGAACGAATACTGCTCATTAGCTCTTTCATGCCTCGCTCGATTGATTCCGGGTCCCAGGTCATAAAGTTAAATGGACCAATTTGTTTGCCGGCCGCCCACCACCAAGCGCAGCTAGCTAGGCCGCGGTCTAAATGAAATCTAGCCCAACCGGCGGCTTCGGAGGCTGCCTCTTTGGTATCACGACTTTGTTTTATGGCTTTTATTGCAATTCCACGTAACTCCCACAGTAAACGATGGATGGCGTTGTTCGGATGTTGCCACAGGGCATAAGGAATTTTTGCTTCAAGTTCAGCCGGGGTTGATTGCCAGCTAGCTGCTGTCGGCAAGACAGCCGTGGCTTGACCGGATAAGCCTCTTAGGTAATCGCTAACTGTAATACTGTGAATGTTTGGATGACTAAGGACTTTGGTGAACTCTCCTTTGGGGTCTTTATGTTGGTGCCCGTAGATTTCGCCGTCGGTGCCTGTAACCACAAATTTAGGGGGATTACTTTTACCGATTAATTTTAATAGTGTGTGAGGGACAAAGGTTTCCGAGGCTTGGCGGTGGCGGAAGACAAGGTCTAGCCCGACTCCTTTTAAGCGGTAGCGACGATTGAAGTCGACTTGGTCCAGTTTGCCGCCTAGGCTAATTTCGTCTAGCATCAACCATTTGTAACCTAATTTTTTTATTAGTTTGGCAATTTTTAAACTGTAGGCCAGCTCGGGTAAATAAAAACCATTTAATTTAATACGCGATCCAAATACAGACCGCAGGGCTTCCTCGTTTAATTTAATTTGGTGCTCGGCTTCGCTGACCGGAATGAGCGGCAGGATTGGGTGGTACATGGCTGACCCAACCAGCTCGACCTGACCATTTTTGACCAACTTGGCTAGCCGCTGGAGAAGTTGCTCGCGTCCTACGCTTTGCAGATGAGCAATTAAGCTGCCCGATAAGTTTAAACTTAATTTAGCTTGCGGATGAGCTTCCAGGGTTTTGATTAAATGCTCATAACCTTCGTCTGCCACCTGAGCGATAATGTTCTTTTTTTGGTAAGGAGGCTGGTATATGTGTAGTAAGTTTACCCACTTAAGCATAGATTTATTTATTCTTTTTTATTTTATGACCATTACCGTTTTTCTTTTTGATTTCGTCGGCTCGTCTCTTAATAGCTCGTCGGTATAAGGCCACATATTTTTTGGCTGGGATTTCCCATGAGTACGATTGGCTCATGCCCTTAGTAACTAATTTTTCCCATTCTTTGGGACGGTGATAAGTTTCTAAGGCGCGGGTAATGGCAATTAATAGGTAGGAGGGCGTGTAGCCTTTAAACACAAAGCCATTTCCTTGGCCCTTGCGCGGATTGTAATCAATAACAGTGTCGGCTAGTCCACCAATTGCGCGGACGATTGGGATCGAGCCATATCTCAAACTTATTAGTTGCCCCAGACCACAAGGTTCGAAACGTGAAGGCATTAAAAACATGTCCGATCCGGCATAAACTTCGGTGGCGCGCTTAGCGTCAAATTCCAAGTGTGCTCCAACCTTGTCTGGAAACTGCCGGGTTAGTTTTCGGAAGAACTGTTCGTACTGTTTGTCCCCACTGCCCATAATAACAAATTGAATGTCTGAGGTTAAAAGGCGGGGCAGAGTTTTCATAAGTAGTTCGATTCCTTTTTGTTCAGTTATTCGAGTGGCCATACCTAGAAGTGGGACGTCGGCGCGGGTAGGTAGACCAAAATAGCGCTGTAAATCTTTTTTGTTTTTTGCCTTGCCGCTCATATTTTTAGAGTCATACCGTGCGGCTAGGCCTGGATCGGTAGCCGGGTTGTAGGCTTCGTAGCTGATACCATTTACAATTCCAAATACTCGTTCTTTTCGGTTTACTAAAATCCTATGTAAATCCTGCCCAAAATTCTTAGTTAATATTTCCTGCGCGTATTGTTCGGAAACAGTGTTGATGATATCGGTATTTACAATACCGCGTTTAATAAAATTGATTCGTTCTACGGCCACAGATTTTTTAAAGTGCGGCAGGCGACTATTTGGATCGAGACGATATCTTTTTGGTATCTGCCACCAATTGATTCCAGATTGAAAAACTAAATTATGAATTGTGAGCTGGGTGGCCATTTTGGATAAAAAAGGATTTTTTTGAAATCGTTTGCGCAAAAAATATGGAATAAGGGCGCTTGGCCAATCATGACAATTAATTACATCGGCTTGGAACTCTAGTAGTTCGAGAAGTTTGATTACTGCCAGATCAAAAAAGAACCAACGCGCATTTTTGTGTTCGGTTCCGTAGACTTGTTTGGATTGTCCAAAATATTGGCCATGGTCAATAAAGTAGACCGGTAGGCCAGGCTCAAGCTCGCCTTGCCAGCAGCTGAATTTTTTAGTTAAGCCTTCGCTGAGTTCAATTTCGACGTCAGTAAAAACCTTTTTTAGGCTGTGTGTTTTTTTGCTAGTAATTCGGCTATGCAATGGAGTAATTACAATTACTTCGTGTTTAAGTTGATGCAAGGCTCGAGGTAGGGCATTGGCCACCTCGGCTAGCCCACCCGTCTTAGCAAAAGGATCGACCTCGGGAGAGACGTGGGCAATTTTAAGTTTTTTTCTAAGCGTGGGCATGGGAATTTTTTTGGCTAGCAGTACAAATAGCTACAGCCAATGCGTCGGCCGCGTCGTCAGGGGTTGGATTTTTAGCTAGAGATAAAATTGTTTTAACCATTTGTTGGACTTGTCCTTTTTTGGCCGCGCCGTAGCCAGTAACTGCCTGTTTCACTTGGTTTGGTTTAACTTCGACAATGGCCGCGCCGGCTTGCTGACAAGCCAAGACCAATACTCCTCGGGCTTGGCCAACCGACATGGCTGTCGATACATTGCGGCCAAATAAAAGTTGTTCTATGCCCACTAGTTCAGGTTTGTGTTCAGTCAATAATGCATCGACTTTAGTTTTTAGTTCGATCAGTCGCTTGGCATCATCGGTATTTGGGGGAGTAGAAATTACTCCATGGCCAACATGTTCCAAGTTACCGCGTTCATCTTTGATACAACCCCAGCCGGTGGTACCAATTCCTGGATCAAGACCGAGAATTATCATATTTATAGACCAGTTACGTTAGTAAAATAGTCTTTAACGTCTTCGTTTTCTTCTAATTCCTCGGCAATTTTTTCTAAAGTAGCTTTAGCTTTTTCGTCCGCAGATACTTCCTCTTTGGCTACCATTTCCATGTCTGCGTAATCTGGGTTTAGCCCATTTTTCTCCAGGGTACCTTTTAAAGTTTTTATTTTGTCTGGTTTGGTGTAAATAACTAGACGTCCGTTTTGATGTTTAACGTCTTCTGCTCCGGCATCAATTAATTTTAATTCCATTTCATCCGAAAGTGACTCTAAGTCAACTGCTACCACGCCGCGCGAAGAAAACATCCAGGCTACGCTGCCCGGACCAGCCAAGCTGCCTCCGTATTTGGTTAGGCTATGGCGGATAGCAGCGCTGGCTCGATTACGATTGTCGGTCAGGGCTTGAATTAAAAACGGAATCCCGCCCGGGCCATAACCTTCGTAAGTAATTTCTTCGATAATATTTCCTTCCAGTTCTCCTGTTCCTCGCTTGATTGCTCGCTCAATATTATCTTTTGGAACATTCGCGCCCTTGGCTCGGTCGATAGCCAGTCTTAATTTAAAATTTGAATCAGGATCTTTACCACCTTCACGCGCAGCAATAGTTATGGCATTACCAAGTTTGGTAAACACCGCGCCGCGCTTGGCGTCTTTAGCACCCTTTTGTCTTTTGATAGTTGACCATTTACTGTGACCAGACATACTTCATATTAATTAATAACAGCTAACAAAAAAGTTAACTGCATTGGTTTTTCGGCTAAATGTGCATATACGGTACCATTTTTTGGGTAGTTTTTCAAGGCTAAGGATTGAAGAATAGCCTTAGACATGTTATGTTAAAAATTGTTTCACAGCTGAATGCTCCGTTAACAATCAAGGGAATGATAATGAAAAAAAGTGTTGTCATTGTGGCCGAAAGGTCAGAGGATGGTAGCAATCCTACTACTGGGTATGAAACTGCTCTTTTTGTATGTGATTTGGCTGACCAATTAAGCGAAATGATTGCAATCGGTGTTCCGATCGAGGCACGTATATACCAGACGGCACGTGAGGCTTGGGAATGTAGTCGTACTTATCCAATCGACTTTTTAGTCTTTGCTTCGGTTGACATGAAAAATATTGCATCAAATTTAGCCGAGCACATGCCACGAACTGAAGTAATTGTTCTAACCGGCCGTCAATCAGCCGGCGAAGAAAATTTGGTTTGCTTGCAAACCACTTTAAGACAATTAATAATTGTTTAAAGGAGGCCCGAGTGATTCAAAAGTGAAGCCCTTTCTTCTTTGGTAGAGTTAGGGCTTTTTTTATTTACTTAAACCAGGTAAGATAAAGTCCATATGAAAACTCTCGACAACCACGCAAAAATAAAAAAATTAGACACAGCCGACGTGGCCGGGTCGACTCAAATGTTGCCCGATCAGTGTCGGCAAGCCTGGGATGATGTAGTCAAAATTAAATTACCTCGCTTGGTAGGCAAGATAGACAATGTAGTAGTTAACGGCATGGGTGGTTCGGCCTTAGGCGCTCATGTAATCCGATCAATCTTTGGTCCGGACATGAAGGTGCCAATGTATATTACGAACAGCTACGACTTGCCCGGCTTTGTAGGGTCTCGGACTTTGTATATTGCTAGTAGCTATTCGGGCAACACCTAAGAACCGGTTATGGCTTTACCTAAAGCCTTGAAACGTAAGGCAAAAGTTTGGATCATTGCCGGGGGAGGTAAATTGGCAACGGTCAAGAAGTCAAAAAAATTACCAGGGTATGTATTTGACCCAATCGCTAACCCATCCAAGCAGCCGCGAATTGGGGTTGGCTATACGATGTTTGGTACCCTAGCTATGCTAAAAAAAGCTGGTTTAATTTCGGTTAGCTCGGCTGATGTAAAAGCAACGATTAGTCATTTGCAAAAATTAGATAAAAAAATACATGTTGGAGTGCCGACGGTTAAAAACGCAGCCAAAAAAATGGCGGAGCATTTACATCGACGGGAAGTAGTGATTGCTGCCTCGGATCACCTGGCCGGTAACGCTCATATTTTTTCAAATCAATTAAATGAAAGTGCTAAGGCTTTTGCTACTTGGCAGGTCATTCCAGAATTAAATCATCATTTGTTGGAAGGCTTGTCTCAACCAAAGTCTTTACCCGAAAGTATGGTTTGGCTTTTCTTCGGCTCAAAATTATACAGCCCGCGAGTCCAGGCTCGACACAAGATTACAGTAGACGTAGTTAAGAAAAATAAAATTAAACCTTTTGTTTTTCAGGTCACCGGTGCGGATCGCTTACGACAAAGTTTCGAAGTCCTGCAGTTTGGTAGCTACGTTAGTTTGTACTTGGCCCTGCTAAGCGGGTTGCACCCTCAGGATATTCCCTGGGTAGATTACTTTAAGGAGCGGCTTGCCAAAGTTGGCAAGTGATGGCGATAGCGGCCCCTGATTTTTATTTGGGATCGTAACTTGCCAAAATAACCATGCGCGTAAATTTAGTAATACCGGCCTACAACGAAAGTTTAATAATCGAGCAGAGTTTAACTAAGCTGCTCGATTTTTGTCGTCAGAATTTAATCGACTACGATTGGCAAGTTTTATTGGTCGATAACGGTTCTTCGGATGCGACGGGACAAATTTGTCAAAATTTAGCAAGTCAAAATCAACAGCTAAAATATTTAAGAATCGAGCAGGCGGGCAAAGGGGGGGCTATAAGACACGGTTGGCAGAATAGCGAGGCCGACATTTATTGTTTTATGGACGTTGACCTAGCTACTAGTTTAAATTCGCTTCCTGAATTGTTGGAAGTAATTAAGTCTGGTCAAGCCGAAGTAGCTATAGGAAACCGATTTGATCGCGCTTCCAAGGTTGAGCGCTCAATTTGGCGTCGTATAGTCTCAAGTATTTATCGATTAATTGCTCGCTTAGTAATTGGTACCAGGATTTCTGATTTACCGTGTGGGTTTAAAGCAGTTAGCAAGAGTGTGCGTGACGAGGTATTGCCAAGCGTGATTGATCAAGGTTGGTTTTTTGATTCCGAGTTAGTATTGCGAGTCGAAAAATTAGGTTGGCCAATTAAGGCCATCTCCGTTGTTTGGCGTGAAGTAAACCCTGGCGGGCGACGTAGCCAGGTATCAGTAGTATCTTTAGGATTTAAGTATTTTAGTAAGCTTTGGGCATTAAAAAAGATTAATAATGATAAAAAAAATAGTCGCGCCATTTGGTGGTTGTTGGGAACTTGGATGGGATTAATATTACCTTTAGTAGTTTTAGAATGGTTGCTTCCGCGCGGCCGACTTGGCATTCCAATGCCAGTCACAGCGCGCGGGAGTTTTTTACTGGTTTTGAATTTATCTGCGTGGTGGCTGGGGGCGTGGTTACTAGCTGGTTGGTTTGAGACATTAAAAAATAAAGTAAAAAAGCTCGGTTTACTTTTGGTCGGATTAACTTCGGCCTTATTTTATATGTTTCACGTATTTTTATTAATTTATCATCTTCGGCAGGGCACCGGATTTGCCTGGGGTTTCTTTTGGTACAATCGGGCGGACATGGTCTTAACTTTGTGGAGATTAGTTCCAGTTTTGGGTTTATTTGTTTTTGTGGGCGTACCAGTATTAATTTTTATTTTGTTAGTCATCAGTTGGCGCCGGACGGCAGTGGCTAGATCAGTTATGGTACGTCCATTATTAATGGCTTTAATCATAGCTCTCATCTCTTTAGTATATTCTCCTATGATAGCAAGGGGTGAAATAGTAAATTTTGCTTTAAATAATATTGTTTACAAAAAGACCTCTTTTTTAGCTGGTAATAATTCTGAATTTATCAAAGAATTTTATGCTGATTATATTTCAGATCCTAATTCTTTACCTGAAAGTTGGCGAAAGTTTTTTGATGGATTAAGTGATGATGAAAAAAAGATA
>CAXGXT010000010.1:0-10247 GCA_964013765.1 uncultured bacterium
GCAACTGTTGTGTTGCCGATACATATTCTTATTGATCGTATCTGGGCCGAAATTAACGGTGGAATCGGAACAACCGGACGAGGTATTGGCTGGGCGTACGAGGATAGAGATGGTAGACGTGGAATCACAGTTTACGACTTGCTCGACGAGAACGAACTTCGTCGAAAGATCAGGGCGAACTTTGCTTACCACGAACTGTGGCTTAAGAGTGTTGATCAAGAAGTTTTAAAAAAGATTCTTCAAAGTGAATATCTTGAAAACGGACGTTTTTACTGCCCAAAAAACATTTTGAATATCGAAGCGATGGTAAAATGTTATTTACAGTATGGCCGTAAAATCGCCAAGTATGTTCGTGATACCGACAAGCTTTTGCGTCGGGCAGTTGAGCGCCAAGACAAGATTTTGCTCGAAGGTGCGCAAGGCTTACTCTTGAGTAAGCTTGTTGGCCTTGGTACTCATCCGCACAACACAATGAGCGATCCTTCAATTTACGGATTGCCTGAAGGTTGTGGTTTGCATATGGGTGATGTCGATTACGTATTAGGGGTCGTCAAAGCTTACGCCACGCGCGTGGGTCACGGATCGTTTGCTGAAGAGTTTGGCGGTGCGCGTTCAGCTAAGTGGTGTGAGCCCCATATGGCAGAACTTTATCCGAATGAGTTGGAGTATTATCCTGATGTTTCACTTAACAGCCCAACGCCTTTTTGGCGAGGTATTATGCTTCGCATCCTTGGGTTCGAGTACGGTGCAACTACTGAACGGCGGAGACGAACCGGGAGACTTAGTATCCCAGGATTAAAGCTGGCCATTGATAGCTGTAGTCCGCCCAACACAGAAATTTCATTTGGTCTTGCGGTCACCAAGCTAGACGTCCTCAAAGGAATGAGTGTTGTCGAAATTGGTCATCGTTTACGCTATAACGGAGAAGGGTGTGATCACGATGATTACATGCTTCAGAAAGGTCACGAATTAGACGTAATGGTACCTCGGAATCAGGTTTACCGTCATTGTGTTGGTAGGTATCTGCGCTTACCCGGCTTCCATCAAACGGTTTCCAGAATTCGTCGATACTCAAGTTTGCCCAATGGAGCACGGGGAGTACTTCAATGTATTGCCGATTCAGCCAATGTTTCGTTGGATTTGGTTTCGGTCGGACCGAAACGAGATCAGACGATCGTTGTTGATTGATTTGAAACCCAAACCCCCGCGGTTGCGCTTGCGCGACCCGGGGATTTTTTTACTTACTTTTTACTTAAAAAATACGGCTCAATCGACGTTTGAGCCGTATTTTGGGGCTGTTTAGAGGCTTATTTAATCGGAAACAACGCGTTCTTACCTTGTGTTAGTTGTTTATAGACTACTTTATTTGTCGCTAGAAAATCGTAGTTACGATAGTCATAAGTTTTACTCCCAATATTGGCTACGACCCCGCCGGCTTCCTCGACTAATAATGATCCGGGTGCGTAGTCGTAGTCATTTCCATAAGGGTCAACTGAAATTCGGCCATCCATTTTACCACTGGCGACCAGAGAAAATTCATAACCGGCGCTAATCGTTTTAATAATGCCCGATTTTGAATTTACTTTGGTTAGTAAAAGTCTATTAGATTTTTTATTAGTTTTAGATTCATAGGTGAAGTAAGCATTATCTAGATCGCGATTACTAACTTTAATTCTTTTGTTGTTACAAAAGGATCCTTTGCCACGTTCGGCTACGTACATATCGTCATTTGGAAAATTATAGATGGCCGCAAAATTAACTTGTCCGTCTTCGACTAAAGCAATCATGGTTGAGCAAAAAGGTACGCCACGAATAAAATGACCAGTGCCGTCGATTGGATCGCACAGCCATTTGTTTTGGGCCTTACGATTACCACCAGTTTCTTCGCCGACAAATTCAATTTCGGGTACAATTTTTTTTAACCTAGCTCGGTAAATTTTTTCTGTTTGCACGTCAAGCTTAGTGACCACGTCGGCCGGTCCGCGACCTTTGTTATGCGTGGCCTCAATGCGTCCGTATTTTTTATTTAAGTTCTGGCCAGATTTTTTCAACATGGCTATAACTTCTCGGCGGAGTGAAGATTTCATGTAAGTAGTGTTAGGATTTATTTTTTTAGTGTCTGTATTGTAGCAGATTTAGCTAAATACTCGAGTACCAAAAAACCCCGCTCGCGCGAGGTGGTTTGGTGGACCCTACCGGATTCGAACCGGTGACCCCCTGCTTGCAAAGCAGGTGCTCTAGCCAGCTGAGCTAAGGGCCCGTACTTCGTAAATTATTAACAATTTACAATTAACAGTTAACTTTTTTTATTTAAAATCCTGGAAAGACTAATCTGAAAAATCCCAGAACCGCACCTTTTAAAAGATTGGTCATAACCATAAAGCCAATAATCGCGCCGCCTATGCCAATCAGCTTGTACATTAGGCGGGAGCCTCCTTCGGTACCGAGCTTGCGCTCGGCCCAAGGGATAGGACCAAAATTTTGATAAAACCATTCAGCCTTAATGGTAATTAAAGCTCCGACTACGGTAATGGCTAAACCAAGCAGGATACGGAGTATCATATGTTTTTATTTTATGGTGGGTTCGAGAGGATTCGAACCTCTGACCCCCTCGGTGTAAACGAGGTGCTCTAACCAGCTGAGCTACGAACCCGTGCTACGCAAACTGTTAACATTTTACCGTTAACAGTTAATTGTAAATTGTTAACTGTTTCGAAGATTGCCCGAGGGGAGACTTGAACTCCCACGGCCTTGCGGCCACACGCCCCTCAAGCGTGCGCGTCTACCAGTTCCGCCACCCGGGCGAGCTAAGCTATTTGATTTCCTTCAGGCGTTTTTTGGATGAACGGATGTAATTAGCTTTGGCCTGACGCACTTTGTGGAGTTTAATAACTTCAATCTTTTTAATTAATGGAGAATCAATTGGAAAGATTTTCTCCACCCCAATACCTTCTGATACTTTACGAACTGTAAAAGTACCATGTTGCCGCCCGTGTTTGAGACCCAAGACAATACCTTCAAAAATTTGGACACGTTCTTTATCTTTTTTCTTTTTACCACGACCCTCTTCTTTAATCATCTGGTGCACCCGAACGGTTGCCCCGGCCTTGAGAGGAAACTTTTTAGCGCCTGTTTCTTTTTTGTTTACTTCAGCTTTCTTAGTTTCTGATTTTTTTGGAGTTTCTGAAGCAGCCGAAGTAGAAGCAGCGCTAGCGGCTGGTTTATTTTCGGTTGATCCTTTAACGTCTTTTGTCTTATCTTCGGGCATGTTTAAGTAGTTTATTAGCTAATTTGTATTGCGGAATTGTAGCTGAGATTAGTGTTTTAGTCAAGTCCTATACCATTTTAAACTTGATCTAAATGTTTACGAATTATTTTTTCTACCCGATCAACAGTAGTTTTAAGCTGTCCGTCTTGGTTTACAATTACATGGTTATATAAGTTTTTGTGCTTTAACCAAGCTTTTGTTTCGGCTGCACGTTTATTAATAGTCTCAACACTGTCTTGGCCACGTTTAAGTAAACGTTTTTCTAAAGCTTTATATGAAGGAGGGGAGATCATGATTGCCACACAGTGGGGGAGTACTTTTTTGTATTTTTTTACTCCTTGCCAGTCGACTTTAAAAAGAATTGGGCTACCTTGTTTAGCGACTTTATTATATTCTTTTTTAGTACACCCGCGATAACAGCCATAAACCCTAGCCCATTCAATGAATGCTTTGGTGGTTATCATTTTTTTAAAAGTTGCGTCGGTAATAAAATAATAATCGCGACCGTGCTTTTCGCCCGGCCTACGGTTTCTGGTGATGGTAGTTACGCACTTGGAAAAACTAATGCGTTTTTTTAGAGCCGCAATTACTGAATCTTCTCCCGCCCCGGACGGTCCGGAAATAATAAAAGTTGGGGTTGGTTTATTTAGCTTTGGCATCGAGTGACGACAAATAATTGTTTAGTTCGTTCGGCAGCTCGGAAGTATAAGTTTGCCAAACGTGTTTTGGGTCAAAAAAACTTATTGTTTGGCTGTGTAAAAAAGGCCGGTCTATATGATGTCGTTTAAAAAGGTTGGCAAATCGTCTTACCTTATAAAGTGGGTCACCAACAATCGGATGGCCAATTGCTTTTAGGTGTACTCGGATCTGGTGAGTGCGCCCGGTTTTAATTTTTATTTCCAATAAACTAAAATTTCCTATTCGCCGTAAGACTTTATACTCTGTCAGTGCTTGGCGGTCCGATTCACTCAGCTTTGCTCCGCGGACTTGGGGATGAGCGGCCATAGTCCCTTGGCGTCCGCGCCCAATCGGTAGGTCGATAATGCCTTGATCATTTTTTACTTTGCCCCAGACTAGAGCAATATAGATTTTGTCTACTAAGCGTTTACTAAATTGAGCTTTAAGGTGTTCGTAGGCATCTTGATTTCTGGCTACCACTACCAGGCCAGACACGTCGCGATCTAAACGCGAGACGAGCCCAGGCGCATTAATGTCGTCGCCAACATGATCTACTTCTGGGTATTTTTTAATCACCATATCGGTTAAGGTGCCTTTGCTTTGAGTGTCTGAAGGATGCATCAATAAGCCGATCGGTTTATTAACTATCAGGTAGCTTGGATCTTCATAAGTAACATTTAGGTCGTGAGTGTCAACTTTTTCTTCGACCAGGCCGGTTTTAACTTCGATGTTATCGTTTGTCTTAAGGAATCGATGAACCGTGACTTTTTGACCAGCGATGGTTACTAGTCCGTTTTTTATCATTTTTTGTAGTTGAGATCTGGTGCGTCCCGGAACTTGAGATACTAGGAATTTGTCCAAACGCATACCTGCGTTTTCAGGAGTGACTTCTATTTTCATGCTATTTTTTCTTTTTTAATTTCTTGGTTTGCTTTTGAATTAAAGATACGGCCGCGGCTTTAGTTTTTATTTTACCTTTTAGCTGTGCCTCGCGCAAAGTATTGAGTAATCGACCAATTTCTGGCCCTGATTTAATTTTAAGTTTCTTCATTATTTCATGCCCGCTCAATAAGCTTGGTGGGAGTTCTTTTTTCTTAGACAATTTATCTAGTCGGGATAATCTTTTTTGTAGATCGTTAATCAGCTTTAGACTAGGCCGCCCAGATTCGGGAACGGTCGAAATAGCGTCCAGGACTAAAAGTTTGTGAAAGTTTTCTCCCCAAGTTTTATCCCGGTAAAAATATTTTTCTAGAGTGGTGTCTTTCATGTGGCTGCCATTGACCAGGATCATATGCTTGGCCACCATATTCGTGACGCCGTCGGTCCTAAAAGAAAATTCTGGCGCACTGTCGAAGCGAAGTCTTCGACAAATTTCGTTGGTCATTTTTGCGCCGACAACGTCGTGCTCATTAAAACGTATTCGATCGGCTCCTTGGGCCGGGGTTTTAATTGTATACGGTTTGCCTAGGTCATGGAGCAGCATGGCAATTAGTAATTCCGGATTCCAGCTCGAGTCCTTGAATCTTTTTTTAAATAGTTGAGTTTCTAGTCGAGAAAATAATAATTTAGTATGCACCCAAACGTCGCCTTCGGCGTGCCAATTTTTGGGTTGTGGGCAACCAATCATTTTTTTAGTTTCAGGGATAAGCGTAAACAAAATACCTGATTTTTCCAGCAACTCTAAGCCTTGCACCGGGTTGGCCTGTAAAGTTCTTAATAATTCACGCCCAACAATTTCGCGAGAGACTACGTATTCCTTATCCCATTCGTCGTTAAGATGTTTGACCAAACGTTTTAGCGAGCGCCAAGTTTTGGCTTCGATTTTAAAATCAATTTGACTAGCAAAACGCACCGCGCGTAGTAGCCGAGAATAGTCTTCGCGGAAACGAGTTTCGGGAGCACCAACCGTGCGGATAGTTTTTTTCTTCAGGTCGGCCAAGCCATTGTGTGGGTCAATCAAAACTTTATCTCCTAAATTCCAGGCCATAGCGTTGATAGTAAAGTCGCGCCGGCCTAAATCATCGGTAATTGGTAGCTTGGCATTGGATTGCACTTTAAAATCTCGATAACCACCGCGCCCGCCGACTGGGGATTCGGTGCGGGGTAGGGCAATGTCGATATCTGCAACACTTTTAGTAGGTTTAAATTTGATTACTCCAAATCGCTTGCCGACTAAATTAACCTTGCCTTTTTTAGCTAATATTTTTTTTAGATTTGGCAACGAAACATTACGGACCACAAAATCGTAATCTTTACTATCTATTTTTAAGAGTAGATCACGAACCATCCCCCCAACTAAATATACTTCACCCCCAGCCTTAATTATGTCTTGCACAAAATTAAGCTCTGGCCGGCGCAAAGCAGTGCGCTGCCATTTTAAAAGTAGATTTTCGGAGTTATTTGTAGGCATTAATATCTTTTCTAATAGTATCATATTTAATCAAAAAAGCCGTCGACTTTGTCGGCGAGTTTTTAGGTCTTCTGACGTCAGTGGGCGACACAAGATTTGTCCCCCTACGTCCTTCGTTTCACTTCGGACTACGGGCGATGCCCTTTTATCTTTTTTAAGGAAGGTCAAACTTGTGATCTACTCGTAGCTGGTGGGCGCACGTGGATTTGAACCACGGACCTCCACGATGTCAACGTGGCACTCTAACCAACTGAGCTATGCGCCCACCAGCTACGCGAGATATATTATAAGTATTTTCCCAACTGCCGTGCCCTGAAGTTGCGCCGTAGGCGCATACTTCGGGGAGCTAGCCGCCCACCAGTTACGTGATTTAATAAAATGTTAACCAACTGCCTTGCCATGTAGTTGACGCGAAGCGTCATACTACATGGTGCGCGCGCCAGGACTCGAACCTGGGACCACCAAGGTATAAGCTTGGCGCTCTAACCAACTGAGCTACGCGCGCATGATGGATTATATTGTACAGTTAATTTACTGGACTTGAAAGCTATTTTTTACCGTTAGCCATGTTTCTTTTTACAGAAGCAACTACTGCTTCAGCGGCCATGGCTAGATCGTTTCCTTCAATTTTAAAGCTAGCTAAGCTTTTATCTCCCAGCGGTGTAAAGGATCGACTTAAGTATAAAGCATTATCTCCTTTTAGGGTTCGTAGTATGGCCTTCAGTTTACCATCAGCCGTTTGATAAATTAAGACTACTACTTTAATACCGGGAACACTTGAAATTAATTCATCGACCACGGCCGGTAAGTCTTCGGCAGCCGATTGACTCTCGATAAAATCATTCGCCGCTAGCTGGGCCCATATTAATTTACCATCTAGCTCCGTGTGTAAGCGAGAAAGTACTCGCCCCCATAAATTAAGAGTTGCTAGCGATCGATTTTTATAAAGTTTGGCTACAATTGCTTCGCGGTCTGCACCGTGCTCCATTAGTTCACCGGCCGCGGCCAAGGCGTGCGGCGTGACGTTTGCCTGGCGGAAACTTTCAGTGGCCGCGATCATACCTGTTAGTAAGGAGGTGGTCAGGTTTGGTTTTAAGTCTTTACCATTGTCTCCGTTTGTAACTTTTAAGAGTTGATAAACAATTTCGCTCGATGCTACCGCGTTTACTTCGACCGCATTTATCTGACCGTACGATTCGTTGTTTGGATTAAAGTCGATATTGATAATTGGTACTTGGTGAAAAAATTCTGTACTGTCTTCAAAAACTTTGCCCAAGCTAGCTAGGTCGGGGGTGCCGACTGTAAAAATTAAATCGTAACGATAGTCAGCGTTTTTCATTTTTACATGCTTGTCGGTAAACGAACCAGCTTTCGGGGTGACATAAATATTAAGTTTGTCACCTTCGGCACTATAACTAAATGAATCCACCTCGGTGCCCGAGGTGTCTAAACTGATAATAAATTTTTGTAAGTTTTCTAAACGCGGCTTAAAAGTGTCTACGCCTTCTAGCCAAGCCAACTGATTTGGAACTGTAAATCCATCACAAACAACGTCAACCGGCTTGTTGATCCCTTGTAGCCATAAACGCAACGCCGCAGCCGTAGCCACGTCGTCAAGTGTTGGTTGTTTTTTGAAAGCAATCAAGACATGACTGGCGCGTTCGACTTGAGCTCTAATTTGTTGGGTTAAGGTTAACGCCATACGGCGAATTTTGAATTTTTAAGTATGAATTTTTAAAAAAATTAGAAGTACGAATTTTGAAACAGTTTTATGGATTGATTTAAAAAATAATTGTTTCAAAATTGTTTCAAAATTCGAAATTCTAAAATTAGAAATTAATCCAATGTTTGATCAATAACCTTATACGAAGGCTTCAATTATGTCAATGAGATAATTGTATTTGCCAAAGTAGCATAAAATCAGTAGAATTTGAGGTATGAAAATTGATAAGAATTACGATTTCACTTCCGAAGACGAGATCTACCGAGGCTGGGAGGACTCGGGTTTTTTTAATCCTGATAAGCTTCCTAACTCAAAGAAACGTAAGCCGTTTACTATCAGTATGCCCCCGCCCAACGCGACCGGGGTATTGCATATTGGGCACGCCGCGCGCATGGCTACTCAAGATATTATCATACGTTTCCAGCGCATGCGTGGTCGACGGACTCTTTGGCTGCCGGGCACAGACCATGCGGCCATTGCTACTAATAGTAAAGTAGCAGGGATTCTTCATGACAAAGGAATTGAGGTAAAAGACATCCCGCGTCAGGAATTTTTAGACGAGATTGAGAAGTACGTAGCAAAATCTCGCGGCACGATTCAAAAACAGATACGTGCTATGGGCGCTAGTTGTGATTGGAGTCGCGAACGTTTTACTTTGGATAAGGACATGAATCATGCGGTGATTGAAGCTTTCGAACGAATGTACAAAGACGGCATTGTCTATCGTGGCCAGCGTGTCGTGCATTGGGACCCTAAGCTTAAGACAAATATTTCAGATGATGAAGTGGATCACGTTGAGGAAAAAACTAAGTTTTATTATTTTAAATATGGTCCTTTCACTATTGGTACTGCTCGACCAGAAACAAAGTTTGGCGATAAGTATCTTGTCGTTCATCCTAAGGACAAACGCTACAGTAAGTACAAGCATGGACAAACTTTCGAATTAGAATGGATCAACGGATTTATCACGGCTACCGTCATTAAAGATGAGGCAGCTATAATCGAGGTTGGTTCTGGGGCAATGACTATTACGCCTTGGCATTCTTCGGTTGACTTTGAGATAGCCGAACGACACAAGTTGGATCGCGAGCAGATTATTAATTTCGATGGCAATTTATTACCCATTGCTGGAGAATTTTCGGGCATGCCGATCGAGAAAGCCCGGGAAAAGATTGTGGCCAAGCTAAAAAAGAAAGGATTGTTGGTTAAGGTAGACGAAGATTACGTGCATAACCTGGCTACCAATAGCCGAGGCGGCGGCACGATCGAACCGCAGATTCGTGAGCAGTGGTTCATTAACGTAAATAAAAAAACCAAGGCCCTCGGCGGGCAAACTATTAAACAGCGTTCCTTGGGGGTGGTTAAGAGCGGTGAGATAGAGGTTATACCAAAACGTTTTGAAAAAATTTATTATAATTGGCTAGAGGGTCTTTATGACTGGAACATTAGTCGCCAAATTGTGTATGGACATCGTATCCCTGCTTGGTATAAGGATGGTCAAATTAAGGTTGGACACGTAGCCCCTAAAGGTACTGGTTGGAAGCAGGATCCAGATACTCTTGATACTTGGTTTTCAACCGGCCTTTGGACATTTTCAACCTTAGGCTGGCCCAAGAAAACAGATGATTTAAAAAATTATCACCCAACTGATTTGTTAGAAACAGGGTATGATATTATTTTTTTCTGGGTGGCGCGTATGATCATTATGACTACGTATCATACGCAACAGGTTCCTTTTAAGCAGGTTTACCTAAGTGGACTTGTTCGTGACGATCAAGGACGCAAGATGTCGAAGTCTTTGGGTAATATCACTGATCCGCTAGGTATTATAAAAAAATACGGCGTTGACCCTCTGCGCTTGGCCTTGATTATTGGTGTTACTCCAGGCAATGACGTAAACATGGGTGACGAAAAAATCGGCGGCTACCGTAATTTTGTAAACAAGCTGTGGAATATCTCACGTTATATTTTAACTTCGGTTAAAAAAGTTGAGCTAGTGAAGACTCAGCCCAAAGCGATTACTTTGGCCGACAAGTGGATTTTGACCGAGTTAAATAAGCTGATTGAAAGTTCAACGAAAGATCTAGAAACATATAAGTTTTCAGCTGTCGGCGAAGCAGTGTACGAATTTACTTGGGATAAGTTGGCTGACTGGTACGTTGAGATTT
>CAXGXT010000011.1:0-10024 GCA_964013765.1 uncultured bacterium
CTTGGCATTTATGCTCTCAACTTTTCCGCAAGGACAAAAATGGGCCCAGCAATGGTGGGGAGAGTTTTCAAAACATTTGATAGTTGGCCCAGTCTTGGCTTTTTTCTTGTGGTTATCTTTAGCTGTAACTTCTTCGGTTAGCAGTGGTTTACCCGATTCTAATGACAGTAATAAAATTTTTAGCAGTGACCCATTAGCTAAAACGGAACAAAGTTTTACTTCTGGAGGTGTAGATTACGCACCGGATTTTGCTGCCTTTAATAACGAGGCTAGTAAAGGCATTAATTTTTTCGCGTTTGTTGTGGCCATTGCTTTGCTTATGGGTTCACTGGAGCTTGCGCAACAGATCGGTGCATCGGGTTCGGGTGTAGCTAGTAGCGGATATAATTGGCTAAAAGGAAAAGCAACGGCGCCTATTAGGAAGGCTGGAGATGGGTTGGGTAAATTAGCAGCTGGCGGCTTTGGTATAGCCAAGTCTACTGCTGGTTTAGCGGTTGGTGACGTGAGGTCTAGACTTGGACTTCCATCTATTGAAAATATGAAGCAGGGTTATGCTGGGTGGGTTCAGACTAGAAAGCGTAATCAAGAATTGAAAAAGTACGAAAAGGCTGAAAAACGTGGTAAGGCAGCAGCGGCGAGAGGAGGGATACTTGGCGCAATTCAAGGAGCGGTTGCCATGTCTGCTTCCTCAGAGATTCTTTTTAAAAATTTATTTAATTGGGGAGACATTTTCAGACCAACAGCTTGGGCCCAGGCCGGTGGTCACGCGGCGGCGGAAGCAACAAAACAAGGCGATACGTTGAGAGAAAAAGCCAAAATCGAGGCTTCAATCGCTAAGGGAGAAACCTATGAGGAAACAGGGCGTAAAGCTATCGAACAAGAAGAGGAAGAGAAATATATTGATGAACAGAGAGATGAGGCCGAGGTAGCTCTTATTCAAGGAGACGCGGAAGCGCTTAGGTATAAGGAGAAGTATTTAGATAAAGAAGGTAAAGAAAAAGAAAAGGAAGTTAGTCTAGTTGATAGGCTTAAAGACCTTGGTTTAAAACTTCATCTCAGTGATTTAAATTTAACTACTGATCAACTCGACATTCTTAAATTAGGGCTAGAAGACGCAGGTATTGACCCAGCGGATTTTAGTAGTCTTGATTTGGCTGGTGTTGATTTAGGAGCGATGGGGTTTGGTGACGACGATTTAGCGCTTTACGAAGAAAAAGTTGATGTTGGTCTAGCCCAAAAAGCTTTGAATATACAAAGTAGGTACTACGACAGTACGGAACATAAAATCGATCAAGATAAACTTGACGATTTAGATGATGATACCGAGGAGCAAAAGAGGGAAAAGAAGTTGGTTAGTGGAGTCGTTGGTACTGTAACTGATTGGAATAATAATTCGGCTAGCCGGACGATCGAAAGCGATGAGGGTAGTTTAGAGGTGAAAAAACGGGTTGAAGCACGTAGTGATCAATTCTACAATCGCGGACGTCAAGAAGTCGAAAAACGAATTAAAGGTAAAGAAAAAGACGCCAAGGCTCTAAAGGAAGGCTTTTTAGTTGGCGAGGAGAGTAAACTTCGTGATGAAAAGATTGAAGATGTTGAACAGGCAATTAAAAAGCAGACTAAAGAGCTGGCAAATTTATTGAAGGCAGGTAAGTCGAGATCTTCTAAAGAGTATACTGAGGGTAAAAAACATGAAGACACACTTAATAAAAAAAGGGATGAGCTCAAGAAAGAAGAAACAAAGAATGGGGTTACGGGATACTTGGCAAACGCTCACGAGCTAAAAGCGTACGGTCAAGATAAACGTGATGGAAAAGCCAAAAAACTCGAAGAAGAGGCCAAGAAGGAAAGGGAGCAGAAGCTTGACCAGCCGTTAACTGAAGCCCGTCGGCAGCAGGCCAAAGAGAATACTAAAAAGTATTTCGATGATTCGGAGAAAAAATATGATGAGGCTAAAAAATATCGTCGGCCGGTTGATTACGTTGCTCGCCGTGAGCAAATGGCTGCCATCCAGGAGGAGATGAAGACTATGACTTCTGATAACTGGGAAGAGCATTTAAGGGTTTATGAGGATGCTAAGCGAGATGGGGACTCGATTAAGGCATTAGCGGCTTTTACGCGAGCAACTGAGTACGGTAACGATAACGAATTTTTTAATGCCATCGCGGGTGAACGAAGTGACGCGATTGGGCTTAGAGAAATTATTGATAAAGATTTTATTAGTAAGAAAGGAGTAAGTGGAAAGGGTGATGGTTTTGGCATGAGTCGTGATCTAGCTATGTCGGTCGCTAACCACTTAAGCTACGCGGGTGAAAAAGGGATGCATTGGGGGATTGCTCGGGCCGTGGGGTATGATCAAGTTGGAAATCAAAAGTGGCAAGATCCCGAAGATCGTTTAAACGAAGTTTTAGCAGAAGTACGAAAGATAGACCCTGAAAACTTTATGCGTCGGGCTAACCGTTTAGCTTACGGATATGAAATACCTCGAGGTAACACTCCTGATGAACGTCGGAGGAATTTTTTAGCTACTGGGGAAAGGGATTTTCACGCTGATCCCTTTGGATTGGCTATAATGATGGAAAAATGGGAGAGTTTCGCGCCACTTATGGATCGTGGGCGGTTTAACACTAACTTAGCGGTTAATTTTAGTATGGGGGAGAATTTACGGATTCTAAGGGATTTAGGGGAGATGATTGATCCTAGGAAGCGTGGTTCCTATAATAATATACTTACTCGTTTAAAAACTTACGCTGGGGCTGGCGATGATCCTTTTGGTCACATACAAGAAGTTTATGGTAGACAAAAAGAGGGATATCTTCGAGGTTATGAATATTAAATTATGCCCAATATCAATCAAAAAAAAGTAAAATCTTTCGACTATACCAAACCGGAAACACTCAAAGAGCATGAGCGGTATGTTGAAAGCCTGGTTACATTCGATGATGTAAGACATGCCTACGAATTATTTAAAAATCTTCCCAAAATATTTGAGGATTCTAAATCGGAGCTTGGAAGTCGATACGATGAAGTTGTGGCTCAATACCAGATAATTATTAGTCAGGCTAGAGCGGTGGCTTTACCTTTATTGTCTAATACTGAGGTTGTTGATTTATTACGAACTGACTATGTTGGGGTGGCCAACACGGTTGGTGATGTTCTACTAGACAAGTTAGAGGCAAAAATAATCTCCCATTTTTTTCCGGAAGATAGAGATGTTTATAAAAAAAGGTTGCGTCAATCTCTAGCATTAAATGAGCAGCTTTTGACAGAAAATTCCATTCAGTCTTCTACCGGCGAGAGAAAACCTACAGTCGTAAATTGGATCAAGGACTACACTAGTTCGGTGGGTGTTGGACCAGCAGATGAGGTGGTTATGGCAGAATATTTGACTCAGAGTTCGGCTATTAGCGGATTGCAAAGCGAGGCTGACCGGGACGCAGTCCGACTTTTAGTTAAGGTATATGAAGCACTTAAGCTTTCGTCTCTTACAATGGAAGGAGCTGAGCAGCCGATTTCAGTTCGTGACGGTGATGTACATAAGGTACTGCGTCACGGACGACTTGAAGATGTCCCTAGAGAAGATGAGACAGTACAAAAAGTTTTGCTCTGGATGGATAAAAAAGGTCTTCTTGATAAAAAAGTTTGGGGCAAAAGCGTAGACAAGATTAAAAAACGTAAACGCTTGGTAGGGCATAGGCTGGTATCCATTGACAGTGTTGAAAAAGATGATAGTACAAAAATGAATCAAAATACGGCTCAAACGATGTCTGAGCCGTTACCAGCGCCTACTTCTAAGCCAGATCCAGCCAAGCCTGACGTGGCCAGTCAAATCCAGGCTGCCTACGCCGGCGATCCAAAAATATTGACCGCCATCGATACCGCAGTTGAAAAAATTAATAAAGTTAGTACTGGAGAACCAGAAAAAATTCGACAAGAATTTTATCGAGCGGTTCAAAATAAAGATTTTGTGCGAACCTTTGCGACCTTGCGTTTATTAATTGAGGCAGACGATTTAATCAACTTTATGTCTGTCGACGCCAGACTGCAAAAGTTTTTAACAGTCACCTGGGAAAAGCAGTATGGATCTGGTACAGTACAAGCTTACAAAAAAGAACCCAGTTCACCGCGTTTTATAGTAATGTTCTTGCGTTATGTTTTGGAAGACAGGCTGGGCCAGTCAAAGGCCAAGGCGGCTTGGTCAGGGGCTAGGCTAGGTAATCTTATGGCAGCGCGCGGACATCCAGAGTATGCAGGCTTGGCTTATTATGATATGGAGGCTGGGGAGTTTAGATGGCAGTCATGAATAACGAATGACCATTTAAGAATTAAGATTTAGTAATCATTTATTCAATGATCAATAATTATTTTAAAACGCAGCGCCATTTATTATTATATGGGTGCTGGCGAAAAAAGTTATAATTTAGAAGAAAGAACTGCTAAATTTGGAGAAGATGTATTGGATTTTATTAGAAAATTACCTCATGATAGAGCAATGGACACTCTTGTAAGACAGATTGTAAGATCTGCGACTAGCGTAGGGGCAAATTATTGTGAGGCAAATGATGCTTTTACTAGAAAAGATTTTTTGCATAAAATATCTATTTCAAGAAAAGAATCTAAAGAAAGTAAGCATTGGTTAAGAATGATTGCAAGGGCAGCTCCAGAATTTGCGGGTATTAGTCGAGTATTATGGCAAGAGGCATACGAGTTAAATTTGATATTTAGTGCTATTCTTCGAACAGGTCGAAATGGGTAATTGATTATTAAATTATCATTCGAATTTCGTCATTTATTTTAAAATACTAAAAATAATTTCAACCATGAATTCCAATAAGTACATTTTTACCTCAGAATCCGTGACCGAGGGGCATCCTGATAAAGTTTGTGATCAAATTTCAGACTCTATTTTGGATGAACTCTTGAAACAGGATAAAAACACTAGGGCGGGGATCGAGACTTTGGCGACTACTGGCTTGGTAGTGGTCGCGGGTGAAATTAGAACTAAAGGGTACGTAGATGTCGCGTCAATTGTCCGACAAACTATTAAGGACATAGGATATAATGATCATACTATGGGGTTTCATTGGGAGGACTGTGGAGTGATGGTGGCAATTGACGAGCAGAGTCCAGACATTGCTCAGGGAGTGGATGCTGGTTCGGGCAAATTTAAAGCCCAGGGTGCGGGTGACCAGGGCTTAATGTTTGGTTACGCTTGTCGGGAGACGAAAGAATTAATGCCGTTACCTATTACTTTGGCGCACAAACTAGCTGCCAAGCTTGCGGCAGTTAGAAAGAATAAAACTTTGTCGTATCTGCGCCCAGACGGCAAGGCTGAGGTGGCCGTTGAATATCAGAATGGAAAACCAACCAGGATTGACACAGTTGTCATAGCAACTCAGCATGATGCAAAAGTTAGTGAGGCCAGGGTCGAGCGCGATGTTATTTCCAAGGTAATTAAACCAGTCTGCGGTAAATACCTTGATCGTAAAACTAAATTCTTTATAAATGCTACTGGAAAGTTTATTCGCGGTGGACCGCCGGCCGACGCAGGTTTAACAGGTCGTAAAATTATTGTGGATACGTATGGTGGACAGGGTAGTCATGGTGGTGGTGCTTTTTCCGGTAAAGATCCTTCCAAGGTAGATCGTTCTGCTTCGTACATGGCGCGATATGTAGCTAAAAACATTGTGGCCGCGCGTTTAGCTGAGCGCTGTGAAGTTCAGCTAGCTTATGTAATAGGAGTGGCAGAACCAATTAGTGTCTTAATAAACACGTTTGGGACTGGGCGCGTTACTGACCAGACAATAGAAAAATTAGTTCGCAAGAATTTTGATTTACACCCGGCCGGAATTATTAGTCACTTAAGGCTATTACGACCAATTTATCGACAGACAGCAGCCTACGGACACTTTGGTAGGAGTTTGCCTGACTTTACTTGGGAAAAAACGGATAAGGCAGCCTTTTTAACTAAAGCAGCTAAATTATAAATGACGAATGATAAAATCCGAATGAAGATTTAATGATCAATAATCAATGTCTAAATAGATGTTTGAAAATTGAGATTTAAAATTTCAATCGTCATTCGAATTTCGTCATTAGAGTATTGAATTTATGTTATAATTAACAAAACTTTTTCTTAATAATAAATGTCAGCAAGCACACCAAGCTTAGTTTTTAAAGATAAGGACGGTAGCATGAAAGTTATCGTTGATGGTCAGGTGCGTCCTTATGAAGTGGGCGGGAAAGTTAGTAGTATTGGAAATGGAATACGTAGTAAGAATGTTGGTAACAAAAATATACGGGCAGTACCCAAGGATGATAATTTAACTAACGTTGACAAGGTGGTTGATAAAATCATTGATAATAGTGGTTTAGTCTTGGCGGATAATGTTCAGGAAAAACGTTTTCGAACTGTTATTTTATCCCGTTTCAAGGACGTACGAGACAATATGGAGACACGCGAAATTTTAACTCGTAGTAAAAAAGTAGGTGGCTTAGAACTTACTGAGGATCAGGCAGGACAAGTTTTGACTTCTGTTCAGAGTGAAATGAAAGATTTAGACGGAAAGTGGCGAAAACAAGTTACTAGTTCTGAACAGGCTAATTATAATCAACGTTTTTTGAAATCTTTGGACATTCCTATTCTTAAAACAGTTAGGGCTAGACGGGCTCCAAAAATCACTCCACGTTCTAAATCTGCTAGCCAAAGGAGTATAAAGGTAAAAAGTTCACCACAGATTATTCCTAAGTCAGCCAAATCAATTCCAGAAATTCCAGACCGCAAGCCATTGCCGACATCGCAAAAATCAGTAGCTTCTTCACTTGATACTCAAATTAAAAAACAGCCTACTAAAGATATTAAACTTAAACCACGTTTAACAGGGCCTATCGAAGAAGTGGGTACTTTAACTTTAGCTGATTGGCGAAGATTGGGAGATGATCCACAAGAAATTTCCCAAGCTATTCTAGTAAAGTTTAAAGCTTTAGCCAAAGAATCATTTGCAGAGCATACAAAAGCTGTTTTGGCTTGGAGAAATAGTCCATTGTATCAAGATTATTTGGCTATTGGTCAGGCTAGTATTTCGCAGAAACGTCCAATTGAGGAAATTATAAATACAAATAAGTCGTCGGGTAAGGAAACTTTATCGGAGGCGGAAGTCGATGCCATTATGGAGTTAAATAAACATTTACGTTTTTAAATATTCACCCCACCTAGCCTCCCCTCAAAGAGGAGAGGAACTAGGGAAAATATTTGTCTAAATTTTAAACTAGAATACTTAAACTAGGTTATGCAGCAATTTGTAGTTCCACAATTTATAGACATCGAGGATAAAATTATCGGGGCAGTGACTGTTCGTCAATTTATTATTTTGTTAGTTGGTGGGGGTTTGTCTTTTATTGCTTATAAGTTGTCTGATTTATCCTTGTTTATTCTAGAAGTTGTATTGATTATGGGTATTAGCGGGGTGATAGCTTTTATAAAAATAAATGGCCGGCCGATTCATTATTTTTTCTTGAACTTTTTTCAGACTAGCCGTATGCCTAGGTTACAAATTTGGCAAAAACGTTTAACTAAACAGGAGGCTAAGGAAAGATTGTTTGTGCCCGAAGTAACTTTGCCGGTTGAGGGTCCCAGTCGTCCATCAATCGGGTCCAGCCGTTTGGCAGAGCTATCTTTAATTGTTGATACAGGTGGGGCTTATCAGGGAGAAGTCCTTCCTTCCATTAAAAAATAGGTAATATGGCCAAAAATAAAAAAGCAAAGAAAGTAAAGTCAAAGCCGATTCAAAAGGGTCGGCAAGCAACTAAAAGTACTCCTTCTACGCAGAGGTATTTAAATATTGCTGAAATTAAAGAGGGGACAGTTGTCTTAAAGGATGGGACCTTACGGGCCGTGCTGTTAGCGTCTAGTATTAATTTTTCTCTTAAGTCTGAGGATGAGCAGAATGCAATTATTGCTGCTTATATTAACTTTATAAATACTTTAGAATTTCCGGTTCAAATCGTAATTCAATCCAGACGGTTAGATATGGATGGTTATCTTTTAAATTTAAATCAGATTGAGCGTGAGCAAACAAACGAGCTGCTCCGGCTACAAATTGCTGATTATCGACAGTATGTAGGAGAGTTAGTACAAATAGGGGATATTATGTCCAAGAAGTTTTATGTAGTTGTGCCGTACAATCCAATGTCGGATAAACAAAAGAGTTGGTGGACACGGTTACGAGAAGTATTTTCGGCAGCCAATCTAGTTAAGCTTAGTCAGCAAAAATTTGAAAAACGTCGGGGAAAGCTCGAGCGTCGGGTAAGTAACGTGGCTTCTGCATTAGGAAGTATGGGTATTAAGTCTGCCCGCCTTGATACTCAGGGTTTAATTGAGTTGTATTATCGGACATATAATCCAGTTGTATCTGAGCATGAAAAGTTGGCCGACTTAAATAAGTTAAAAGTCGAAGGTTAGTATGTTTGAGACAAGAAAAATAAAAAAGCAAGAAAAACTTGAGCGTCAGAAAGCCGCAGCTGCCGAGTTAGCAGCTAAAGAAAGTGAACTACCACAGCGCACTGAGGCCGAACAGCAAGTTATTTCCGAAGAACGGACCTATCAAGAAGGGGTTGTTTCGGTCCGTGATTTGATCGCGCCAGCTGCCTTAGAAGTATCACCTTCTTATTTAGTCCTCGGCGACCAATATGTCCGAACCATGTTTATAATTGGCTACCCGCGGTATGTAGCGGTTGGATGGTTTTCGCCAATTATTAACCTAAGTATGACAATAGACGTGGCCATGTATTTTTATCCGATCAAGGCCGCAGTAATTTTGAAGCAGTTAAAGAAGAGGGTTGGTGCCCTGCAGGCCCAAATTTTAAGTGATCGTGAAAAGGGTGCTCCACGAGATCCAATTCGTGAAACTGCTTTAAGGGATATTGAGCAGTTACGTGATGATTTAACACAAGGGGTTGAACATTTTTTTCAATTTGGACTTTATACTACAGTGTATGCTAGTTCAAAAGAAGAGTTAGATAACTTAACTGAGGAATTGGAAAATCAATATGGTGCGCGTTTGATATATACCCGAAAAGTTTTGTATCAGGCAATGCAAGGGTTTGATTCAACCGTACCTTTGGCCGACGATGAGCTGCAAGTATTATCTAACTTAAATTCATCGCCAATTGCTTCTTCATTTCCGTTCGTGTCGGCTGAATTAACCTCTGACAATGGGGTCTTGTATGGGATTAATAGGCATAATAATAGTTTAATTTTATTTGATAGGTTTTCTTTGCAGAATGCGAATATGGTTGTTTTTGCAACTTCTGGGGCAGGAAAAAGTTATACAATTAAGCTTGAAGTTATCCGTAGTATGATGTTTGGTACCGATGTTTTAGTTATTGACCCAGAGAGGGAGTATGAGCACTTATGTACCGCGGTAGGCGGGACCTATATAAATATTTCTTTAGGGTCGGATAGTAAAATTAACCCGTTTGATTTGCCCCGGGCAGTAGGCGATCAGCAGCCATCCGACATTATTCGGGGGGCGGTTATTACCCTAAAGGGTTTAATGAGATTAATGTTGGGTAAGCTTAACAATAATGAAGACTCTGTGATTGACAGAGCCTTGTTAGAAACTTATGCCAAAAAAGACATTACTCCCGAAGCAGATTTAGCAAAAGTTGAACCGCCAATAATGCAGGATTTTTACGAGGTACTGTCGGGTATGGAAGGCGGAGCAGAATTGGCAGTACGTTTAAAGAAGTACACAGAAGGTACTTTTGCAGGATTATTTAATAGTCCAACTACCGTAGCTACAAAGAGTCAGTTAGTAGTGTTTTCAGTGCGTGATTTAGAGGATGAGTTGAGGCCAATCGCGATTTATTCGATCGTTAATTATATTTGGAACGTAGTCCGTTCCGAGCTCAAAAAACGTTTATTAATGATTGATGAGGCATGGTGGTTAATGCAAAGTGAAGATTCGGCCAAATTTATTTATGCTATGGTAAAGCGTAGCCGTAAGTATTATTTAGGGATTAC